>DVJG01000037.1 GCA_018710805.1 Candidatus Faecousia faecipullorum | reverse complement strand
CTACGGATAAAATGTTCAAATTTCCCACTCCTTTCGGAGAATGTCTGCATCCTCCCGGGGATGAAAGTAATAGTTTTTCCTTCTGCCCACCAAAACAAAGCCCAGCTTTTCATAGAGACTCTTGGCAGGCCCGTTGGAGACCCTTACTTCCAGCGTCAGGCTGTGGCAGCCCCTTTGGCTGAGCTCGGCAATGAGCTTCTTCACCAGGGCCTCCCCAATGCCTTTTCTCCGGAAGTCCGGATGGACGGCAATATTCATCATATCCGCCTCCCCCAGCACCGTCTGGGAGCCCACATAGCCTGCCACACGGTCCCCTTCCAGGGCAACCAGCCACAGAGACAGCCTGTTTTCCAGCTCTGAGGCAATGCTTTCCTCATTCCAGGGGTCGGAAAAGCAGCATTTCTCTATTTCGGCGATTTGCGGCACGTGGTTTTTTTCCAATTTTACTATGGTCATTTTGCTTCGTACCAGCTCTTTCCAGATTTTGCCTCGGCAATCAGCGGAACTTTCAGGTCGGCAACATTTGCCATTTCCCGGCTCACCAGGTCCGCCACCTCCTGTGCAATCTTCTCCGGGCACTCCACAATCAGCTCGTCGTGGACCTGGAGAAGCAGCTTTGCATCGGGGAAATTCTCCTGCAAGGCGTTTTCCACTTTAATCATGGCTAGTTTGATGATGTCGGCGGCAGTGCCTTGGATGGGGGTATTCAGGGCGATGCGCTCGGCTCCGGAGCGAATGTTAAAGTTGCTGCTGCTCAGCTCCGGGATATAGCGGCGGCGGCCGTAGAGGGTCTGGGTGAAGCCTGTGACCCTGGCATCGGCAACCACCTGCTTCATATAGGCCCTGACCCCCCGGTAGTTACTGAGGTAGTTATCAATATAGGCCCTGGCCTCGTAGCGGCTGACGCCGATGTCCTCTGCCAAAGAGAATTCGGAAATGCCATAGACGATGCCGAAGTTCACCGCCTTGGCATGGCGGCGCTGCAAGGGTGTCACATCCTGGGGAGAAACGCCGAAAACCTGGGCGGCGGTGGCTGTGTGAATGTCCGCACCAGAGCAGAAGGCCTCCTGCATAACCTTGTCGTCAGCAATGTGGCTCAGGACCCGGAGCTCAATTTGGCTGTAGTCCGCATCCACCAGGACGCAGCCTTCCTTTGGCACGAACATCTTCCGGATTTCGGCGCCCAAATCCGTACGCACCGGAATGTTCTGGAGATTCGGCTCCGTAGAGGACAGGCGCCCTGTGGCAGTAACCAGATTCTGGAAGGTGGTGTGAATACGGCCATCCTCACGGATTTCCTTGATCAGGCCATCGGCGTAGGTGGATTTGAGCTTTGTAAGCATCCGGTAATCCATGATGGCGGGGATGATGGGGTGCTTGGACCGGAGCTTTTCCAGGACTTCTGCATTGGTGGAATATCCGGTTTTCGTCTTTTTTACCGGAGGCAATCCCAATTTATCGAAGAGAAGTTCTCCCAGCTGGCGGGTAGAGTTAATATTGAAGGGACCATCGGAGTAGGAGAAAATCAGGCTTTCGCAGTCTGCAATGCGCTGAGAAAGCATAACGCCGAATTGTTCCAGCTGCTTCCGGTCAATGGAGATGCCCCGCTGTTCCATGCGGAAGAGAACGGTACACAGGGGCAGTTCCATATCCCGGTAGAGCTTTTCCATGCCGCCGCTTTGCAGCTCCCGCTCCAAAATGGGGCGCAGGAGCCAAACCGCCTCGGCACAGGCAGCGGCGTCCCCGTCCTCAATGCTCCGGCCCAGGAAGGTGGTGGCGAGCTTGGAAACGGGATAGTCAGACTGGGAGGGATTCAAATCATAGGCCGCCAGGGCTGTGTCGAAAACACAGGTTCCGAAATTCAGGCCCAGCTCCGTCAGGCGGTGCATGGCAGTCTTGCAGTCGTGGAGAATGAGGGTTTTGTTCTCGAGATGCAGGGAAGCCATTGAAACTTCCATGGGAGTCAGGGTACAGACGCCGCCTTCCCAGGCTAAGCCCATGCTGCCGTCCTCGGCAAGATACAAGGCGCATTCAGCCACACCCTCAGGCATGGAATCGCACTTAGGCAGAGAGGCCAGCTTTGGGACCATCTCACTTTGGGTGGCCTCCGCTGCTGCACCCCGAAGGCCGTAGCGGTCGATGAGGCGGACGAATTCCAATTTCTGGAACAGTTCGTACAGGGCCGGACGATTGTATGGCTGGACGATGGCGTCCCGGGGGGCAAAATCAATGGGAGCCTCGGGACGAATGGTGGCAAGGTCATAGGATAAATATGCCATGTCCCGGCCCGCTTCCAGCTTTTCCCGGAGTTTGGGGCGGATGGAGGGGTCATCCAGGTGGGCATACACGCCGTCAAGGCTTCCGAATTTTGCCAGCAAATCTTTGGCGGTTTTGGGCCCCACCCCCGCCACGCCGGGGATATTGTCCGAGGAATCCCCCATGAGCGCCTTCAGATCAATAAGCTTCTTGGGCTCAAAGCCATATTCCTCCCGGAACTTTTCTTCCGTGTAGAGGGTGGCATTGGTCTGGCCCGGTTTGGAGATCACCAGCTTCACATGGACATTTTCGTCGATGAGCTGCAAACTGTCCCGGTCCCCCGTGACAACGACGCATTCCCAGTCGTTATTGGAGCAAATACGGCCTACCGTGCCGATGACGTCGTCGGCCTCCCATCCCTGGCACTCATAGATGGGAATGTTCATTGCCCGGAGCACGTCTTTCATAATGGGCATTTGCTGGGCAAGCTCTTCCGGCATTCCATGACGGTTGGCCTTATAGCCCTCGTATTTCTCATGCCGGAATGTGGGGCCGTGGAGGTCGAAGGCCACACAGATGGCTTCGGGCTGTTCCTCTTTCTCCATGCGCTCCAGGATATTCAAAAAGCCGTAGATGGCATGGGTGTAGAGCCCCTCTCTGGTAGTCAGGGGCTTCACACCAAAATAAGCACGGTTAATGACGCTGTTGCCGTCTAAAATCAGGAGTTTCATACTTTTCTCCACTTGGCGCCCTGGGGGGTGTCGATGATTTCAATGCCCCGGGCCTTCAGTTCATCCCGGATACGGTCTGCTTCGGCAAAGTTTTTGGCCTTTTTTGCCTCTGTCCGGGCAGCGACCAGGGCGTCGATCTCCGGGTCCGCAGAAGCGGCTTCCTCTTCTGCCTGCTTTTTACGCAGGGTCTCCGCGGCGGACAGCAGGTTCAGGGACAGGACCTGGTCAAAATCCCGGAGCGCCGCCAGTTTGGTGGCGTCATTGCACTTTGCCTTCAAAACATCATAAAGGGTTGTGACGGCTACGGAGGTGTTCAAATCGCCGTTCAGGGCACCCACAAACCGCTGTTTCAGCTGATCAAAGGCAGCCTGGTCAATTTCCCCCTCCTCTTTGAGGGCGGCGATTCTGGCCACCAGCTTTTCATAGGCCTGGGCGGCATTGTCCAAATTCTCCCAAGAGAAGACCAGGTTGCGGCGGTAGTGGCTTTGGAGGCAGAAGAGGCGATAGGCCATGGGGTCATAGCCCTTCTCTTCCAGCAGGGACACCGTCAAAAATTCGCCCTTGGATTTGGACATTTTGCCAGTCTCATTGTTCAGATGGTGGACGTGGAACCAGTAGTTGCACCACTTGTGGCCCAGATAGCTCTCGGACTGGGCGATTTCATTGGTATGATGGGGGAAAGCGTTGTCGATGCCGCCTGCGTGGATATCCAGCTCCTCACCCAGGTGCTTCATGGAAATGCAGGAGCACTCGATATGCCAGCCGGGATACCCCACACCCCAGGGGGAATCCCATTTCAGGGCCTGGTCCTCGAATTTGGATTTGGTGAACCAGAGGACAAAGTCGTTTTTGTTCTTTTTATTCAGGTCCTCTTCCACGCCCTCCCGGACACCCACGGCCAGGTCTTCTTCGTCGTGGTCGTTGAAAACGTAATACTTATCCAGAGTGGCAGTGTCAAAGTAAACGTTGCCCCCTGCAATGTAGGCGCTTCCTTTATCCAGCAGGGTCTGCACCATGTGAATGTATTCATCAATGCAGTTGGTGGCAGGCTCCACCACATCGGGGCGTTTGATATTCAGCTTGTCGCAGTCGGAGAAAAAAGCGTCGGTGTAGAACTTCGCAATTTCCATAACGGTCTTATGCTCCCGGCGGGCGCCTTTGAGCATTTTATCTTCGCCGGTATCCGCGTCCGAGGCCAGGTGGCCCACGTCGGTGATATTCATGACCCGCTTCACAGGATATCCCAAATACCGCAGGGATTTTTCCAGCACGTCCTCCATAATGTAGGTACGGAGGTTGCCAATGTGGGCATAGTGGTACACCGTGGGTCCGCAGGTGTACATTTTCACCAGATTGGGATCGTTGGGGACAAAGAGCTCTTTTTTGTGGGACAGGGAATTGTACAGATACATAGTTTGACCTCCTAACAGGCAGAATGGGTAAGAAAAAACGCCTCATTGCACAAGGACGGTTTTCCTTACGTACAAGAGGCGGTTTCAGCCGCGGTTCCACTCTCATTTATCACTTTTTTTGCATTTCGCTCCCGGACGCACTTCCCATCCCCATTTTTACCCGGGCTTTCAGCCGGTGACCCAGGTTCTCTGAAAAAATTTCCGGTTTGGTACTCTTTCCGTTCATCGCGATATAGAATTTCCAGGATATTTTACCACTGCCCAGCGTGCCTTGTCAAGAGACGCTATGGAAAATGGCACCAAAAACCTTGTATTTTTCTTAAGAAATTGTTACACTATTGACACCGCTCCTCTTTACCGTTATAATGACTATGAGAAATGAGACGAAAGTGAGGTTACACCATGAATTTCTCTAAGCTCAGCAAAATACTGTGCCTGATTTTGGCCTTTACCCTGGCTGTCGGTCTGCTCTCCGGCTGCTCCAAAAATGAACCTGAGCCGGAAAACACCCTTCCCGGTCTCGACCTGGGTGGTACTTCCGAATCCACCGACCCCTCTACTGAGACCCCGGTGGCTCCTGAAACCGAAACCACTGAAGCACCCAATGAGAACATGGGCACCGTTACCAGCGGTATCAACCTCCGTTCCACCCCCAGCATGGACGCCACTGTGGTACAGACCCTTTCCGCAGGCGACCGGATTGAGATCATTCGTCAGGAAACGGTTGCCGGATTCACCTGGGGCCTGATTACCGAGCCTGCCTACGGCTGGGTGGTTATGGACTATGTGGAAATGGATGTGCCCACCTCCGGCGGCAATGACACCTCCACCCCCGCCGGCAACGGGGACGCCACCACGCCCACACAGCCCGAGACGGAAAGCTCTGGTGAAACCGTGAATATCAAGGGTGTGGTCACCGGAAACGGCGTGAATGTTCGGGATGAACCCAGCACCACCACCGGCAAAGTGGTAGGCTCCTACAATAAGGGTGACTCCGTTACCATTCTGGAAACCCAGAACGGCTGGGGCCGCACCACCAAGGGCTGGATCAAGATGGATTATGTGAATACCTCTGGCACCACCACGCCTCCTGCCACTGAGCCCACCACCGGCAACAATAACAACACCGGCAACAGCACCGGCAACGTCAATTCCGGCAACGGTAATACCACGGTTATTGCCAAGGGCATTGTGGTAGCAAAGGAACTGAACATCCGCGCCAGCGCAGGCACTGACAGCGACCGGGTAGGCGGTCTGGTCTTCGGCGACCGGGTCAACATCCTGGAAAAGTCCGGCAGCTGGGGCCGTATCAAGAACGGCTGGATTTCCCTGAACTACGTCTATCAGGACGGCACCAAGGGCACCAACACCGCCAACGGCATTATCACCGCTTCCGAGCTTCGGATTCGTTCCGGCCCGGGCACCGGATATGAGGTGGTTGGTTCCTACGATGAAGGCGATGTCGTATCCATTCTGGAGCAGTTTACATACGGCAATACCACATGGGGCTGCACCAACAAGGGCTGGATCTCCATGGAGTATGTGGACACCGAGGGAGAATCCAATGACGGCAGCTCCGGCAGCAATGAAGTGGTCGACACCGATGGAAATACCTACACGGTTACCGCTGAAAACGGCCTGTGGGTCCGCTCCGGCGCCGGTACGAACTACCCCACCGTCAGCTCCCTGAAGTATGGTGACCGGGTCACCATTACGGAAAAGCAAACCGTCAATGGCGTCACCTGGGGTCGTATGGAAGACGGCTGGGTCTCCATGGCATTCCTGTCCTCTACTACGAATTCCAACGAAGAGGTTTTCTTCTAAACCACAGACAGTTCCCCGTGGGTCTAAAGCCCACGGGGATTTCTTTGCAAATGATTGCCATCAGGTATCTTTCATAAACGCTTCCTTCTTTTATAATGCCACACCATTTTATCTCTTCACAGTTTATTTACAAAAATGACTTGCATTTTTGTCTTTTTCGTGCTATAGTAACCACAGTCAAGTTAAGAAAGGAGGTTGTCTATGCCTAGTAGCGCCAATCCCTCTATGGATCTGGAAGACCTGATCTACGAGGAAGATGCCGGCGGACCCAGTGAACGATGATAAACCCGGCTTTCGGCTGGTTTTTGAACTTTTACAGCGGGTCTGAACCGCATGAAATAAAAAACGCGCCTGTTCCATTTCCCGGGACAGGCGCATTTTTGTTCTCTCACTTTACTTCATATCCCACCTGACGGAGCATATCTTTTACCGCAGAAATGGAGAAGCCTCGGTTCTGCTCCGTTTGAGTGGTGCGGTCTCTCGGATTGGTTCCAAGCTCCGCATAAAGCTGATTGACGCCTGCAAGCAGGGTCATCTGCTTGGGCTCATGGACGTTCATGGAGGTTTGCGGCCGTGTCACCAGACGGGTCACAGCCGCAATTTTGGTAAGCTCCACATCCGTAATCTCTCCCCGCTCTGCCAGCGGCGTTCCCGGCACGCAGACCCGCTTCATGCAGGCCATGATATTCACATGATAGCTTCTTGCCCGGAGCATTTCCTCCGCAATCTGCTCGTATGTGTGCTCCGGGCCAATGGGTTCCACGCAATAGATCAGCTCCAAACCGGCATCCCGAATGGCGTCCAGGGTTGCAATACGCTGTTCCGGCGAAAGGTCCGTGTCGATGCCTTCGTTTAACCGGACAATATGGTAAACGGCATCTATACCTGCGGCCTTCATTTTCTTCGCATAGTTCAAGTCAAAATCTCCGATGTTGGCCACCAGCATCACGTCTTCAGGCAGCAGAGAATTAACTTTCTGTGCAATTTGCAGGAACTTTTCCATGTCATAATTTGCGGTCGTCATGAGAAACAAAGCGTCGATTCCCTGGGATGCCGCATTTTTTGCCGTTTTCATAATCTCTTCTTCACTTTTTTATGTTTCTTCTTCGACAGCAAAATTGTCACAAGCCATGGGGCAGAATTTACAGTTTCCTGAACAGGCAGCGCTGTTCAGTCCGATCTGTACAAAGATATAACCCCGCTTTCCGTTTTCCCGCTGGGCCAGTGCATTGGCCTTGCAGAGAAGTCTGTAAAAATCCTCGGAAAGATTTTGGGTTTGCAGAAGCGCCACTGCATCGGCTTTTGTCAGGTCCCCTCCCCTGTCTGCTTTTTCAAAAATGAATTTCATTGTCTCAGACATT
>DVJG01000003.1 GCA_018710805.1 Candidatus Faecousia faecipullorum | reverse complement strand
TATTTTTCCGCCTGGGCGGAATACAGCTCCGCCTGGGCCTCCTGGTTGATGTCCTGCAGACTGATGTCATCCCAGCGAATGTCCACCCGGTCGTCAAGCCCCTCCAGCGCCAAAAATGTCCTGCAAATCTTTCGCATGACCGGCTCCACTGCCCGCCGCAGGGCCCACAGCTCACTGGTGAGAATGTCCGCCTGCTGGGCGCTCATGCGTTCGGTGGTGCTCCAGTTGAGCCCCAGAAGGAAAGGCGGCAGTCCGGTTTTTGCCACCAGCTGTTCAAGGATTTGCCGCACAGGCACCTGGGAGTCCAGAATCGGCCCGTCGGCGCCGATAACCCGGATGTCCACATCCCCCACAGCCACAAAATCCCGAACGACCCCGTTTTTCCCGTCCTCCATGGCCCGGCTCCACTGCTCCGCAATGGCCCGGCTGCGCTCCTGGGCCGTAATGCTGTCCATGTTTTCGCCGCCCTTGCAGACAATGCTGTACCGGAGATTTCCGGCCCGTTCCCAGTTGACCCCCAGAGTGTTGAAAATTTTCAAAAGGATGTCCGCCAGAAAGGGCATTCCCCGGAAAATGCTGACGCCGTAGGGGTTCCCCGGCTCAGGATTCAGTGCGCTGAAAAGGAGCAGATGTTGGTAAGGCAGGGGCCGCAGGACCCCATATTGGTCCGGTCCCCAAATGACCACCTCCCGGGGGTCCTGCCCCACCTCCACTTCCAGCCCCGTTACATCGCCCCAGCACACGGCCCGAAGCTTCCCGCCGGATACCACCAGCTCCCCTACGGCCCGGCCATAGGTGAGCAGGCTGTCCAGGTAGCCGCTTAGGAAGCATTCAATTCCTAGCTGCCCGTAGCCGCAGGGCATCATCTGCAAAAACTCGTTGAGCATTTGCTGCGCCAGATTATTTTTGCACCGGACTTCAAACCCGCCGCACAGCCGCACCAGTTTTCCCACTGCCGCGTCCAGTACGGGAATCGCCTCCCGCAGCTCCTTGTATACCCGCTCCTGAGCTCCGCCTAAGGTTGTGAACCCCCGCAGGGAACCATAGGGATGATGGTTTCCGCAGCGGAGCTGGGTCGTGGCCGTGCCTGCCAGTCCTGCCGGTTTTTTCTTCTGCAATTTCATAAGACCCTCCCAAATTCTTTTGTTTCGTACCCGCCTTGCCGCGCCGCTGTCCATACCCCGAATCCGCCGCCGCTTCCGCCCAGAACCGTAGAAACAAAGTAGCGCATATCGTCCATGGCGTGGTCAAATTCCTTGCGAACCCGGTCCTGCCCCCGGCAAGCCGGGTCCCAGATGTACGCCTCCATCTCCCGGAGACAGTTTTCACAGTTTTGGCAGATGACGATTTTCCCGGATTTCAGCGCATCGGCTGTGAGACGAATCCCCGCCAGCACGTCATTCTGGGCCTTCCGGACCCGCCATCCCTCCCGCCGCAGAACTTCAATAAAGCTGGCCGCCGAAGGGTCCACAATGACCTCCCGAATGTCCCGTGCCCCGGCGAGCTTTCCCAAGGCCTGGGCATACTCCCCGTCGGTCATTTGCCGCCGTTCCTTCCGGGAATCGAAGTAGAATTCCTTCACCCGATACCATTTCCCTCCGTGTCTTCCCCAAAGCCCCATGGACGTGGGATTCACGGTGCCGTAGTCGCAGGAGATGTACCAGAGGTCGCAGCTCTCCGGAGCAGCGCCCGCCATGTCCGGGGTGAAGAAGTCGTAAACCCGCCCCTCCGCCTGGACCCACTGGCCCAGCACGAAGCGCTTGTAAAAGACGCCTGTGTAGAGTTTTTCGTATCGGGCGCGGATTTCCGGCGTCAGTCCGGGATTGTCCTCCATGGTGAAGTGAAGCCGCAGGCAGTTGCGCCTCTCGGCCTCCAAAACCCACGCCTTGTACAGCCAGTGACCGGGCCCCGCAGGATTGCAGTTGAACCAAAGCCGGCTCCCGGCCACAGAGCACCGGGCGCAGGCCTGCTCCACAAAGGACCTGGGCATCAGCGCTGCCTCGTCCAAAAGCACCCCCGCAAAGGTAATGCCCTGAATGAGGTCCGCCGACCGTTCATCCAGCCCGCCGAAGAGATAGAAGTGGTTTTCCCGCCCCCGGAACCGGACAGTCAGCAGATTTTCCGACCGCCGTTCGCTCCAGGAAAACCCCAGTCCCCGCAGCACCGGGAGTACCTCCGACAATACATTTCGCCGCAGGGCGCCTACGGTCTTGCCGCAGAGGCCGAACTGCTGCTCCTTGAAACAGCTCCCGGCCCAGAGAAAGAACCCCACGCCCATGGCAAGGGTTTTCCCCGACCGGACAGCCCCATCACAGAGAATGGCCTCCCGATGACAGTAGGGACTTCCGGGCATCCACCAGCTCACGGCGATTTTTTGCTTTTCCGAAAGCCGTGTCAGCTTCAAGCCTCCCCGCCTCCTCCCATTGCCAGGAGGAATTCTCTCAGGTCGTCCTTTTCGCCTCCTGTGAGTTCCGCCAGCTGTTCCAGAATTTTCAATCGGTCCATGAGCTTCACCTCCACCACCCCCTGGCTGCTCCGGCGGATTTCGCTGAGTAAGCTCAGGTCCAGCTTGTCAATATCCGCATCCTCTTCCAGCGCCAAGCGCACACAGTCGTTGGCCCGTCCAAAGGCCAGTTCCGCCAGGCACCTGGCGATGTCATTTTTCTGAATCTGTCCTTGTCTGATTCTCCGCTTGAGGCCCTTGTCCTCTCCTGCTCCCACGCTATCGCCTCCTCACACTTACCCCGGAAGATAAAAAAAGTTGCACGAAACCGTGCAACTTTTCTTGAAAAAGCAGAAAAATAAGCCCCTCTGCATTGCTGCAGAGGGGCCATTGGCCGCTATGTTTACGTTTCCAGAATCAGCGGTCCCTTTTCGGCCTCCAAAGCCGCCCGGATGTAGGCGGCAGCCTCGGCGGGGGCCAGCTTTACCTGCTGACCGGAAATCATGTTTTTCACGGAGCAAACGCCTTCCTGGATTTCATCCTCCCCCAAAAGCACGGCGAAGGGCACTTCCAGCTTGTTGGCGTAGGCCATTTTCTGCTTGAATTTCTTCTGCTCCCCGTAGAGCTGAACCCGGATGCCCGCAGAGCGCAGCTGCTCCGCCAAGGCGATGGCAGGGCCGGGGTTTTCGGTCATGGGAAGCACCAGGGCATCGGCAGGTGCGCTGGGAAGGGCGGGATTGAGCAGCCCCTGCTCATCCAGCACATAGAAGAGCCGGGTCAGACCGATGGAAATGCCCACGCCGGGCAGCTCCTTTTCAATGTAATAGCCCGCCAGGTTGTCGTATCGGCCGCCGGAGCAAACGGAGCCAATTTCCGGATGGTCCAGAAGGGTGGTCTCGTACACTGTACCGGTGTAGTAGTCGAGGCCCCGGGCAATGGTCAGGTCCACGGCGAAGTTCTCCTCGGGCACGCCAAAGGCTGCCAGGTTCTCCGTGACGGCCTTCAGTTCTTTAAGGCCCAAATCAAAGCGCTCATTTCGTCCGGCATAGCCCTCCAAAGCCGTAAGGACCTGGTCGTTGGTCCCCCGGATGGCAATAAAGGTGAGGATTTCGTCGGCCTGTTCTTCCGTGAGGCCGCAGTCCTCCAGAAGAATGCCCTTGACCTTCTCCGCTCCGATTTTGTCAAGCTTGTCCACGGTCCGCATAATATCGCCGCTTTTTTCCGTCAGACCCAGCATGGCATAGAATCCGTTGAGGATTTTCCGGTTGTTCACCCGGATTTGGAAACGCCGCAGGCCAAAGCTCCGGAACACCTTATAGATAATGGCAGGAATCTCCGCCTCGTTCAAAATATCCAGCTTTCCGTCGCCGATGATGTCGATATCCGCCTGATAAAATTCCCGGAACCGTCCTCTCTGGGCCCGCTCGCCCCGGTAGACCTTGCTGATTTGGAACCGCCGGAAGGGGAAGGCCAGCTCGTTGTAGTGGAGAGCCACATACTTGGCCAGGGGCACCGTCAGGTCAAACCGCAGAGCCAGATCACTGTCGCCCTTTTGGAAGCGGTAGATCTGCTTTTCTGTTTCTCCGCCGCCTTTGGCAAGCAAAATCTGGGCATCCTCAATGGCAGGGGTGTCCAGCGGCGCAAAGCCGTAGGAAGCATAGGTAGACCGAAGAATCTCGGCCATTTTCTCGAAGCGAATCTGCTTTGCAGGCAGCAGCTCCATAAAGCCGGACAAAGTCCGGGGCTTGATAATATCCATTTTACTCTCCTTCTTATTACTGGAAACGCCGCTTTGCAGCGGCGTTGGGGCAGTGGATTAAATTTTCTTGGTGCGGAGCATTTCTCTCCAATCCAAATCGCCTCTCTGCAGGCCCATAATGAGCATTTCCGCACTGGCAAGGTTGGTGGCCATGGGCACATTGTGCTTGTCGCAGTGGCGAATGGTCTCAATCATCTGGCTGTCGTCCCAGGGGTCCGTGGTATTGGGGTCGGTGAACAGGAGCACCAAATCGATTTCGTTGTATGCAATCCGGGCGTTGATCTGCTGATGCCCGCCCTGCTTGTGGGAAAGGAGCAGGGTAATGGGCAGTCCGGTGTTCTCGGCAATGAGTCGTCCGGTGGTGGCGGTGGCGAATAGGTTATGCTTTGCCAGGACACTTTTGTATGCGGTGCAGAATTGCACCATCAGTTCCTTCTTCTTATCATGGGCCAAAAATGCAATATTCACAACACGCACTCTCCTTCTATGCGAAAATTTTATTTGAAAGCAACCGGTTCATGAAGCCCCTGGATGCGTTTGGCAATACGGCGGCAGGCCTTAGCGGCGGGACTGCGCCGGGCGAAGTAGAGAAGGGGTCTGCCGAAGGACGCAGCCAGAGTCACGTTGGGGTCCTCGGGAATCACACCCATAAGCGGCACCCCGGCGGTATCCATCACGTCGTCAATGGTCACCTTCACGGTGCCCAGCATCTCCCGACTCACCCGGTTAACAATCATTTTTACCTGGCTTTTTCCCATAAGTTCCAGGATATCCGCCACTCTTGTGGCATCCCGAACAGCGGCAGGTCCGGCGCCCGTCACCAGAAGGTGCCTGTCCGCCTGGCAGGCTGCCAGATGAAAGCCCTCATCCACCCCTGCAGGGGCGTCCAGGAATATGTAGTCAAAGTTTTCCCGGCCTTCATTGAGAAGCTCCCCAAAGGCCTCCCGGTCCACGCTCCCCGGCGAACCGTTGATTGGCGCCGTGAGGAAGTACAGTTCCGGATACATCGGGTGCTCCGCCGCCTGGGACAGGCTGTAGTCACCTCTGAGAATGTCCAGAAAGCTGAGGGTCGGGCACTCCGTCATGCCGAGGGAAATGTCCAGATTCCGAAGTCCCACATCGCAGTCGATGCACAGGACCTTCTTACCTTCTTCTGCCAAGGCTTCGGCGACCCCGGCGCAGACGGAGGTTTTTCCTGTGCCGCCCTTGCCGGACAGCACCGCCAGAACTTCGCCCACGCCCCATCGCCTCCTGTGCCCAGAATTTGGTACATACTATTATAAAGGGATTCTCACCAATTTGCAAGGGATATTTGCATTTTTTATAGAGAAAATTCAACATAATCCACAAAGGAGCCACGTT
The DNA here is from genome assembly GCA_018710805.1 of Candidatus Faecousia faecipullorum. Lineage (GTDB taxonomy): Bacteria > Bacillota > Clostridia > Oscillospirales > Oscillospiraceae > Faecousia > Faecousia faecipullorum. Next base: position 12,365 of record DVJG01000003.1, on the reverse strand, counting down.
TGTCCTTGACAAAAACAACATCCGCCTCCGCCGCCCCCTGTACCCCATGGAAAAACCCTCCAACCGGGTGAAAAAAGGCTTGCACCCTTCCGCACGCTGCGCTATAATAGAAGGGAAAGAACGGGCCGAGACCCGAAAAATGGAGGAATGATTCCCATGTTCAATGCTATGATCGAAACGCTGAAGGCCAATCCCCGTAAGATCGTGTTCACCGAGGGCCATGACGCCCGTATTCTGGAAGCCACTTCCCGCCTGGTGGAGGGCGGTTTCCTGACTCCCATCCTGGTAGGCAACGTGGAAGAAGTCAAGGCCAACGCTGCCAAAGGCGGCTTCAACATCGAGGGTGTTGAGATTCTGGACCCCGCCACCTACGAAGGCATGGACGCCATGGTGGAGAAAATGGTGGAGCTCCGTAAGGGCAAGATGACCGCCGACGAGTGCCGCAAGGCCCTCTCCAAGGGCAACTATTTCGGCACCATGCTGGTGAAGATGGGCTACGCCGACTCCCTGCTGGGCGGCGCCACCTACTCCACCGCCGACACCGTCCGTCCCGCCCTGCAGCTGGTGAAGACCAAGAAGGGCGCACACCTGGTGTCCTCCTGCTTCATCCTGGTCCGCGGCGACGAGAAGCTGGCCATGGGTGACTGCGCCATCAATCTGAGCTATGAAGACACCCTGGACAAGGACGGCAATGTGGTCCTGTCCGCGGCACAGAAGCTGGCAGAAGTGGCCATCGAGACCGCCAAGACCGCCAAGGTCTTCGGCATCGACCCCAAGGTTGCCATGCTGAGCTTCTCCACCAACGGTTCCGGCAAGGGCGGCACCGTGAAGCTGAGCCATGACGCCACCGCCGTGGCCAAGGAGATGGACCCCGAGCTGCTCATCGACGGCGAAATGCAGTTTGACGCCGCCGTGGCTCCCGAAGTGGGCCAGCTGAAGTTCCCCGGTTCCCCCGTGGCAGGCTACGCCAACACCTTCATCTTCCCCACCATCGAGGCCGGCAACATCGGCTATAAGATTGCCCAGCGTCTGGGCGGCTTCGAGGCCTATGGCCCCATCCTGCAGGGTCTGGCTGCTCCCATCAACGACCTGTCCCGTGGCTGCAACGCCGACGAGGTCTACAAGATGGCCATCATTACCGCTGCTCTCGTGTAATTGTAATTTCCTTTCCAACCACATTTCCCGCCAGGGCGACTGCCCTGGCGGGAAATTTTTCTGACCATACGGTCTCCCCGTTGTGTTTTCTCTCATTGAAGGGAATCTGCGTTTGGGTTCTGCTGCAAATGAAAACAATGCCCAAAACCTGCTGCTTGCCAGCAAGTTTTGGGCATTTGTGGTTTTCTGATGGAATGAGGCATTCCCTTAGATGGCGCTTTTATTCTTTCGCATTGGGATGGGTGCCGGTAACAGAGAATACCACCCACTCCGCAATGTTTGTGGCGTGGTCGCCGATGCGCTCGAAGTATTTGGCGATCATCAGCAGGTCCAGGGCATATTCCCCATTGTCCGGCTGTTTGGCCACCAGAGCAATCAGGGCCTTCTTGGCCTGGGTAAAGTAGTTGTCCACCACGTCGTCGTGGTCAATGGTTTTCTGTGCCAGTTCCAGGTCCCGGTTCACAAAGGCATCCACGCTTTCGGTGACCATCTGAATAACCGCCTGGGCCATGGACAGAACAATGCTGTCCTCCGGGCAGCTGGTGCCATTGAGGAAGGAGATAATTTCCGCAATATCCTCGGCCTGGTCGCCAATGCGTTCCATATCCGTGATCATTTTCAGGGCGGCAGAGATGAACCGCAGGTCCGCAGCAATGGGCTGCTGCGTGAGAAGCAGCTTCAGGCAAAGCCGCTCAATGTCCCGTTCCATGTGGTCGATTTCCTTGCCCGCAGGGATGACGGTTTTTGCAAGCTCCTTGTCGCCGGTGGTCAGAGCCTTGGCGGCGAGGCTGAGGACCTTTTCACACTGGCTCCCCATGGCGATGAGTTCCTGATTCAAAGCTGCAAGCTGATTGTCAAATACCGTTCTCATTATCCAAATCTCCCCGTAATGTAGTCTTCCGTCCGCTTATCCTGGGGCTGAGCGAACATTTTCTCCGTATTGCCGTACTCGATCAGGTCACCCAGCAGGAAGAACGCTGTGCTGTCGGAAATACGGACAGCCTGCTGCATATTGTGGGTGACGATGATGATGGTGTACTGCTTTTTCAGGCTCTCCATCAGTTCCTCGATTTTCATGGTGGAGATGGGGTCCAGGGCGGAGGTGGGCTCGTCCATCAGCAGCACATCGGGCTCCACAGCCAGGGCCCGGGCAATGCAAAGCCGCTGCTGCTGACCGCCGGACATGCCCAGAGCGGACTTTTTGAGCCGATCTTTGGTCTCATCCCAGATGGCAGCGCCTCGGAGAGAGCGTTCCACAATCTCGTCCAGCTGGGCCTTGCTGCGGATGCCGTGGGTTCTGGGGCCGTAGGCGATGTTGTCATAGATGCTCATGGGGAAGGGGTTCGGCTTCTGGAAAACCATGCCAATATTCCGGCGCAGTTCGTTCACGTCCATGTCCTTGCCGAAAATGTCTCTGTCCCGGTATTTGAGCTCTCCGGTGATTTTCACCCCGGGAATCAGATCGTTCATCCGGTTCAGGCTCCGAAGGAAGGTGGACTTGCCGCAGCCGGAGGGGCCGATCAGCGCCGTGATGCTGTTCTCCTCGATATCCATGCTGATATTTTTCAGTGCCTGGGTCTGGCCATACCAAAGGCACATATCTTTCACCGTGATAATGCTTTTCATACGTTTCTCCGTTTCTTGAAGTATTTACCCACCATAGTAGCTGAAAGATTGATGATGACCGTCAGCAGCATCAAAATAGCGGCGATGGCATAAGCCACCTCAAATTCGCCCTGTTCCTTGGCATAGACATACATAGCCACTGTCAGCGTGGCGCCGGATTTCCCCAATCCGTCTACAAAGCCATTGAGGGCGTGGGCAAAGCCGGCGGTAAACAGCAGGGCCGCAGACTCTCCTAAAATCCGGCCAATGGACAGGATACAGCCGGTGATCACACCGTCGATGCAGTCGGGGAGAACCACTGTGCGAATGACTCTCCATTTTCCGGCACCTAGGCCGAAGGCGCCTTCCCGATAACTCTGGGGAACGGTTTTCAGGCTTTCCTGGGTGGTACGCATAATGGTGGGAAGGTTCATAATCACCAGGGTCAGCGCGCCTGCCAGCAGAGAGGTCTGCATACCGAAGAGCTGCAAAAAGATCAGCATGCCCACCAGGCCGTAGATAATGGAAGGGATGCCGGAAAGCGTTTCGGCAGCGTATTCAATGGCAGCAACCATTTTTTTGTTCTGGGCATACTCGGTCAGATAGATGGCAGCGCCGACGCCTACAGGCAGTACAATGAGCAAGGTCGTAATGATAACGTACACGGTGTTCAGAATATCGGGCAGGATGCCAATGTTGCCGGAGAGATAGCTGGGTTTGGTGCTGAGCAGCTCCCAGGTGATGTTGGGGATGCCTCTGCCCAGGACATAGGCAATCATAAACAGCACAAGGCCGCAGGTAAGGGCCACGGAAATGCCCATGAGTACCCGCATCAGGGCGATGTAGGCCCTTCTTTCCTTGGAAATCGTCTTATTTTCCATGGTCAGTTCTCCTTGCTCTTTTTCAGAAAGTAGTTAAGTGCCCCGTTGATGAGCATGATAAAGAGGAACAGCACCAAGGCTATGGAGAACAGCGCCTGCCGCTGCAAGCCGGAGGAGTAGGACATCTCGCTGGCCACGGCAGTGGTCAGAAAGCGTACGCTTCCGAAAAGAGTGGGCATATTTGCCACGTTGCCTGCCACCATCATAATGGCCATGGCTTCTCCGATGGCACGTCCCACGCCCAGAACCACCGCAGCGGCAATACCGCTTTTCGCCGCCGGAACGGACACTCTGAAATAGGTTTCAATGGGCGTGGCGCCCAGGGCCAGAGAAGCATCCTCATACTCTTTGGGTACGGCCTCCAAGGCCGTGAGAGACACGTTGATGATGGAGGGCAGAATCATAACCGCCAATACGATAATAGCAGCCAGCAGGCTGGCGCCGTCAGGGATTTGGAAAATGTTCCGAATTGCCGGAACAAGCACCACCATACCAACCAGGCCGTAAACCACGGAAGGGATGCCTGCCAGCAGGCTCACCGCGCTTTGAATTACGGCTTTGATTTTGGGGTTTGCCAGCTTGGCGAGATACACACTGGTCAGAAATCCCACAGGCACGCCGATCAGGATTGCCCCGGCCGTGCCGTAGATGCTGGTAAGGATAAAAGGCAGGATGCCGAAAGACGGCTCTGCCGCAGTGGAGGCCCAGACCTTGCCAAACAGGAACTGGAACAGGCCGATCTCCCCAATGGCAGGGATGCCGGAAATCACCAGATAGACGGAGATCATCAGCACGCAGGCCACCGTGACCAGGCCCAGGATCAGGAAGATGCCGTGCATAAATGCTTCCAGCAGCTGTTTGCATTTTCTCTTACTTTGTTTCATTATCTAACACCCTTACAGAAAAACCGGCGGGCTTTTTTGTGGCCCGCCAGTCTGTTTCTGATTTAGTTGACAGGAACGGCACCGGCCATGGTGATGATCTCATTGGCGTCTGCGGAGGTGACGTAGTCGAAGAACGCCTGAGCAGCCTGGGAAAGTGCCTCACTGCTCTTGGTCACCAGGACGAAGGGACGCTGAACTTTGTAGCTGCCGTCCAGGACGGTTTCGTTGGAGGGAACCACACCGCCGACGGACAGGGCCTTGACGGTGTCCTTTACAGAGGCCAGGGAGGCGTAGCCGATGGCGTTGGGGTTGGAAGCCACGGTGGTGATGACGTCGCCGGTGGAAGTCAGCTCCTGACGGTAGACGCAGGCATCCGCGGTGCCGGTGATGGATTCAAAGCCGTCCCGGGTGCCGGAACCAGCCTCACGGCCGATGACCACGATTTCGCCGTCAGCGCCGCCCAGTTCACTCCAGTTGGTAACCTCGCCGGTGTAGATGGAGGCGATCTGCTCCAGAGTCAGGTCCTGCAGGGTATTGGCAGGGTTGACGATGATGGCGATGCCGTCCAGAGCCAGGGTGGTCTCGGTCAGGCCGCCGGCCTTTTCCTCATCCTTCAGAGCCCGGGAAGACAGGCCGATGTCGCAGCGGCCTTCGGAAACAGCGGTGATGCCGGAGCCGGAGCCGGTGGGGTTGTAGGTAAAGGTGACGTCAGGGTTGGCTTCCATGAAGGCCTCGCCCAAAGAGCCGATGACCTTCTCCATGGAGGTGGAGCCGTCGGTGGCCACAGTGCCGCTCAGGGCAGCAGGCGCTTCGGTGGCTTCCGTTTCAGCAGCGGCGGTGGTAGCGGGAGCCTCGGTGGTCTCAGAGGCAGCAGGGGCGGTGGTAGCCGTGGTGTCAGCGGGAGCGGAGCTGCCGCAACCTGCCAGGGTGGTCATAACCAGCAGCGCAGCCACCAAGATAGAAATCATTCTTTTCATAAACTTATTCTCCTTTTTTGTAGGTGTTTCAGTTGCTTCTTTGTTTCCTACGGAAGTCATCTTAGCACCCCTATGTAAAGTTAAAAAGGCTTGGATGGAAAAATTCGTGTAAAATTTATCCCCCTCGCCGGAAGAAAAACTGACTGCCCCGTGGGTCCTGGGATTGCTGCTCCGGTTCTGTAAGAATGCAAAATGTCCTCCGGAAAACCGGAGGACATTTTATATGTTTGCTTATGCCGTAGAAACGCTCGGATTTCCTATCAGGGCAGAGCGTATTTGCGCTGCATAGCCAGGTATTCCTGCCGGAAATCCTCGCTTCCATGCCGCACATCGGCCAGGTACTCATGCAGGTCCAGGTCAGCGTGCTGCATTTCCAGAATGCAGCCGGCAATATTGGAGCAGTGATCGGCCACCCGTTCCAGATTGGTGAGCAGGTCGCTGAGAACAAAGCCCATTTCCAGAGAGCAGTCTCCGGATTGGAGCCGCAGGATGTGCCGGGTGCGGATCTGCTCCTTCAGGGTGTCGATTACCTTTTCCATAGGCTCCACGGTGGAAGCCAGAGCCATATCATTTTGCTGGTAGGCCGTAACGGCACGGCGTACAATCTCCCGAACGGCATCCATCATCACCCGCAGCTCCGCCTTTGCCGCCTGGCTGAAGGCGAAATCCTTCTGCCGGATTTCCTCGGCAGAGTAGAGAATGTTCACCGCGTGGTCGGAAAGCCGCTCAAAATCTCCGATCATGTGCAGAATGGTGGTAGCCTCCTGGCTGTCGGCGTTGCTCATAGGCCGTGCGGAGAGCTTCACCAGGTAGGAGCCCAGCACGTCTTCATAGTGGTCGGTCTCATGCTCCAGAGCACGGATGGTCTTGGCCTTTTCCGGGGTCAGCGCTTCCAGGGTGTCCAGGCTAAGCTGTACGCTTTCCATGGCACGCTGGGCCATGTTGACGCTCATGCTGTGGCAGCGGGCAATGGCAAAGGCAGGCGTAGCCAGCAGACGCTCGTCCAGCTCGGATTCCACCTCGGGGGTCTTTCCGTCGGGAACCAGCCGGATGGCCAGTTTTTCCAGGAAACCTGCCAGAGGCAGCATGAAAATGGTACAGCCAACGTTGAACACCGTATGAATGATGGCAATGGAGAGCGCGCTGGCAGCAGCTCCCGCAAAGGCCAAATCAAAGATGGCATTGGCGGTGCAGTAGAGGGTCAGGAAAATGGCGGTGCCGATGATGTTAAAGCTCAGATGCACCACAGCAGCCCGGTGGGCATTCTTGTTGGCGCCGATGGAAGAGAGCATAGCGGTGACACAGGTGCCGATGTTCTGGCCCATGATAATGGGTATGGCGGTACCGATGGTCACGGCGCCGGTAGAGGACAGGGCCTGCAGAATACCCACAGAGGCAGAGGAGGACTGAATCACTGCGGTCAGCACCGTACCTGCCAGCACACCCAGAATGGGATTGGAGAACATCAGGAGGATATTCTGGAACTCCGGCACATTGCGAAGTCCCGACACGCTTTCGCTCATGGCTTCCATGCCGAACATCAAGGTCGCAAAGCCCAGCATAATGGCGCCGATGTCCTTCTTCTTGTCGGACTTGCAGCCGATATACAGAACAATGCCGATCAGCGCCAGAATCGGGGTGAAGTTGGCGGGCTTCAGCATGGCGATAAAGGGGTTGGAGCTGCTGATGCCGGTCATGGACAGCAGCCAGGAGGTGACCGTGGTGCCCACGTTGGCGCCCATAATGACGTTAATGGCCTGCCTCAGGGTCATAACGCCGGAGTTGACGAAGCCAACCACCATGACGGTGGTAGCGGAGGAGGACTGGATCACGGCGGTAACACCAAGACCCGTCAGGAATCCGGCGATCCGGTTGGTGGTCAGCTTGCCGATGAAGCTGCGCAGACTGCTGCCGGCCCGCTTTTCCAGGTAAGCACCCATGATCTGCATACCAAAGAGGAACAGGCACAGGCCGCCAATCAAGGAGAGCACATCTGAATACGTCATAAAAAACTACCTCTCATTGTATTTTTACGCAAAACCATCATAACAAGGCAATGTAAAATTCAAAAGCCAGGTTTTGTAAAATCTGGGTAAAGTTTCCTGAATAAAGTAAAATGAAGGGAGTCTCAAATCAGCTGCTGCTCATTGATCATAAGCTTAAATTCCAGGCCCAGCTTTTGGGCCGCTCTCCGGCACAGAAGCATTCTCTGCATAAAGATTTCAAAATACTCCATGACAGAACCATAGCGGGTGTCAACGGTGAGCTTCAGCTTTACCAGGGTGTGTTCCTCATTGATTTTCAGCCTGGACTTTTTGACGGAGTAGTTCACCCGGTCATGAATGTCAAAGGCAGTGGGGTCGGGATTCTGCACCCGGCTGCGGCGCACATCGGATTTGTCCGCCAGAATCAGCGCCGCCGCCACGGCGGAAACCGGCTGACCAGTGCCTTCGTCGTGGTTGCCAATGGCGGAGACGATGGTGCATATCTCTTCCGGGTCCATTTCCGCGTGTTCCAGAATGCGGAAAGCCATGATGGCCCCGGATTGGGAGTGGTCCACCCGATTCACCAGATTGCCGATATCGTGGAGATAACCCGCAATTTTCGCCAGCTCCACCGTTCGCTCATCGTAGCCCAGGGTCTCCAGAAGATAACCTGCCGTCTCGGCAACCACAGCCACATGGGCAAAGCTGTGCTCCGTGAATCCCAGAGCGGCCATGGATTCCCCCGCCCGGCGGATATAGGTTTTGATGGTTTCGTCCTGTTTCATATCTTCATAGGTCAGCATTTTTATCATTCTCCAAATATTCTGAAATTATAATAGAATTTAACGGCTGGGGCAAAGGTTGGCCCCAGCCGCTGCAAAAGCTTATTTTTTGAACTTCACGGTAATGGTTGTGCCGACGCCCGGTGCGCTTTCCAGCGTAATGTCAGCGTTCATATAGGAAGCGGCGTGCTTGACAATGGACAGTCCCAGGCCGGTGCCGCCGGTGGCCTTGGAACGGCTCTTGTCCACCCGGTAAAACCGCTCGAAGATGCGGCTCTGATGGGCCTGGGGAATGCCGATGCCTGTATCCGACACGGACAGCAGTACTTTTTCCTCGGTTTCGGATATCCGCACCGTCACTTTGCCGCCATTGTGATTATACTTTACCCCATTGTCGCAAAGGTTATGGATAATTTCCCGCACCAGCTGGGGAATTCCCTGAACGACGGCGGTCTCCCCCAGCAGATTGAGCTGGATATTGTTTTCCGAGGCAATGGGACGCAGGGAGGCGATTTCCTCCTCCGCAACCGCATATAAATCCACCGGCTCCATGCGCAGAGGCTCATCCTCGTCCAGCCAGGACAGATGAATAATGTCCTCAATCAGAGTCAGCAGCCGATGGGACTCCTTGCGGATTTTTCCTGCGAAGCGGGAAAGGTCCTCGGGCTTCACCATACCGTTTTCGATAAGCTCCGCAGAACCCATAATGGACTGCAAGGGCGTTTTCAGCTCGTGAGACACATTGGCCGTAAACTCCCGGCGGTTCTGCTCCGCAAATTCCATGCTCAGACGCTTGTCGGCCAGCTCCTTTTTCTGCTTGTCGATCTCCTGCTTCTGGCCCTTGATCTTTTGCAGCAGGGGCTCCAGTTCCGGATAAGGCGGCGTATCCGGCAGGCGGTCCATGTCCAGGTTCCGCAGAGGAGACATGATGTTGTTCGTCAGTTTGTAGGCCAGCAGCATGGAAATGGCCAGGGCCACCACCAAAATAACGGCAATGGTCTGGAGCATCCCCAGCACCAGATAGAGCACTGTAGCCTGGCTGATGGAAGTACGAAGCACCGTTCCGTCGGAAAGGCGAACGGCCCGGTAAATGGTTTTTTCCGTTCTCGTCTCAGAGTAGCGGACGCTGCTTCCCTTTCCGGTGGTCAAAGCTTCCTGAATTTCCTCCCGCTGGGCGTGGTTTTCCATCTGGGTCACATCAGACCGGGTGTCGTACAGTACCGTGCCATCGGCATCCACCCAGGTCAGGCGGCAGTTCTCATCCAGGCCCTGCAGATACGCAAGCCCTCCCTGTTCCACGCCCAGGGCGGAAAACTGGAGGGAGCTTTCCATCTGAGCCTCTTCCACGCCGGTAAAATAGGTGTTGAGGATGCTGATGATCATGACAAAGCAGGCCGCCAGAATACACATGGCAACCAGAAAAATGGATCTGAAAATCTTGCTTGTCATTCACTCACCGCCCAACGGTAGCCCACATTGCGGACGGTTTCGATTTTATCTCCGCAGGACCCCAGCTTCCGCCGCAGTGTACGGATGTGCATATCCACGGTGCGGCTTTCTCCCACATAGGCGTTGCCCCAGACTTCGGCATAGAGCTGGTCCCGGGTGTATACCACCCCGGGATGGGACAGGAAAATCCGCAGAATTTCAAATTCCTTGTAAGTAAGGTCCACCCGCTCTGCCTTGGCCGTAACCGTTCTCTGGTCCAGATTCACCGTGAGGTCCCCGGTCTGCAGGATCTGCTGTACGCAGCTGCCCTGGCAGCGGCGCAGAACCGCCTTGATGCGGGACACCATTTCCATCATGCCGAAGGGCTTTACCAGATAGTCGTCGGCGCCGATGTCCAGGGATTTCACCTTATCAATTTCCGACCCTTTGGCAGTGGCCATAATCACGGGAATTTTGGCGGTTTCCACATTCCCCTTCAGCTTTTTCAGAATTGCAACGCCATCCTCCCCGGGCAGCATAATGTCCAGTAAAATCAGGTCGGGCTTTCTCTCTTTCAGCGCAGCCAGGAAGGAATCGCCGTCGGCAAAGCCTTCGGTTTCCAGCCCGGTGGTTTCCAGGGTGTACATTTCGATATCACGGATGCTTGCGTCATCTTCCACGCACCAAATCATAGACATGAATCGTCCCTCCTCAGGGTTCCCTTGATCTTTCTAATTTTTATTATACAGGTAAATGTAAAAAGTAAAAGCCCCTCTATGTAAAATTTGTGTAAGATATTTCCCCCGGGGAAACCAAGGGCCAGTGCGGATTCCCCGTTTGAAAAAACGCATAATTTCCCACTTTGAATAAAAACAGGAAGAAGGGCCATGGAAAAACCCATGAAGGCGTGCTATAATGGCTTTGATTGGCAAGGTCAGCAGAGAGGCAGGATAACCTCTTATGATAGATAGGACAGAACTGAAAAAATCGCCCGGAAATTATATGGTTTATTGGAGCGGAAACAGAAGCGGAACTTTATCATCATCCTTCTGGCCATGGCAGCGTCCGCCTGCTTGTCCCAGGTAACCCCCAAAGCCATTGGCTGGCTGACGGACGATATTCTGGTGCAAACCCAGATTCAATTTACAAAAATCATTCCCATTCTCCTGCTGATTCTGGTTGTCAATGTGGTAAACGAATGGATTAAGATTCTGCGGCGAATCATGGTGGAAGACACCGCCACCGCAACGGAGAAGAAGGCAAGAGGCATTGTCATCACATCGCTGCTGAAAGCGCCTCTGGTTTTTTATAAAGAGAACATGACGGGAAATATCCACGGAAGGCTGAACAGATGCTTAGACGGTACAATCCGGCTTGTGAAACTGGTCTTCATGGATTTCGCCCCTGCGATTTTCAACAGCATTGCCGCAATCGTTGTGATTTTTATGACTCTGCCTCCCATTCTGGCGTTTCCCATGCTGTTCGTGATTCCCATAGGCGTCGCCATTGTTATGCGGCAGATCAGCACCCAGCGGGGCATCCGGGTAGAATTGCTGGACAAAAAGGCCTCCATAGACGGGGCAATCGTGGAATTGTTAAACGGCATTGAAGTGATTCGGGTGGCAGACAGCATCTCAGCGGAAGAAAGCCGGTTTGACAGGAAATCCGAGGCCCTCAGAAGCAAGGAAATGAAGCACCATGTCCAGATGGCCAAATATGACTGCCTGAAATTTATCAATGAAGTGGTATTTACGGTTTTGATGATCGGCATCTCAGCGTACTTAGCAGCCCAGGGCGTAATCAGCGTCGGCGCCGTCCTTACCGCCTATCTTTGCTTCATGCAGCTGATCCGCCCCCTGGAAGAACTCCACAGAATCCTGGACGAACTGTCCGAAGGCATGATTCTGGCGGAAGACTTCTTTAAAATGGCGGAAATTGAGAACGATTTTTCCTATGCCGAAGTCGAGCCCCTTGCAGAGCCCCGGGAGAAGCTGCCCGGGATTTTGGAGATTCAAAATCTGTGGTTTTCTTACGATGACCACAAGCCCATTCTGAAAGGAATCAGCCTGTCCATTGAGAAGGGAATGTTCTTAGGGGTTGCAGGCCCCAGCGGCTGCGGAAAATCTTCGCTGATCAAGGCCATTTGCAAGCTGGAAAACTGCGGGGGCGATATATTCATCGACGGCACAAGCATCCGCAGCCTGTCCCGCCATGACCTGTCCCAGGCCGTTGCGTTGGTCCCCCAGAATCCCTTCCTGATTGCCGGAACGATTTACGAGAACATCTGCTACGGACTGGATGAAACGCCCACCCAGCAGGAAATAGAGGACGCCATTCAAAAATCCTGCCTGGATGAATTTATAAACAGTCTGCCGGACAAAATCCATACGGTTCTGTCGGAAAAGGGAGAAAATCTCTCCGGCGGGCAAAGGCAGCGGATTTCCATTGCCAGAATTTTCCTGAGAAAGCCAAAGATTTTAATCCTGGACGAAGCCACCTCCGCCCTGGACAATACCACAGAGCGGTTCATTCAGAATGCCATTGAAGCCCTGCAGAAAGAGCGGCAGATGACCGTTATCTCCATTGCCCATCGGCTCACCACACTCAAAAACTCCGACCGGATTATCGTGATAAATGAAGGCGAGATTGTGCAGACAGGAACCTATCA
>DVJG01000036.1 GCA_018710805.1 Candidatus Faecousia faecipullorum | reverse complement strand
TACGACATTCCCCTTCACGTAGGCTCCGGAAGGGTGGTCCCCGGCAAAAAGGGCCTGGAAGCCGCCGCCAGAGAAGCGCGGTATGCCTACTTTTCAACGCTCTCCGGCAAAATTGCCACGGCCCATACGGCTGACGACAACGCAGAGACGGTGCTGCTCCACCTGATACGCGGCACGGGCCTCAAAGGCCTTGGAGGCATCGCCCCCATACGAGGGAACCTGATAAGGCCGATGCTCCGGGTTACCCGGCAGGAAAACGAACGCTTTCTCGAAACCTGGAACCTGCCCCATATGGAAGACAGCACAAATGCTTCTGACAAATTTCTCCGAAACCGCATCCGGCACAGCGTAATGCCCCTTTTGGCAAGGGAGAATCCCAGAATCGGGGAAAACCTTTCCCAAATGGCCCTGGGCCTGCGGGAGGATGAAAGCTATATTGCCGGGCAGGCGCAGTACGAAACCCTTCCCCCGGTGGAAAAACTCAAAACCCTTTCACCCGCCATCCGCAGGCGGATGCTTGCCCGGTTTTTGCAGGATTCCGGCGTCCGGGAGCCGGAGGATATCCACATCTCCCAGGCGGAGCGCCTGCTCTGGTCCCCTAAACCCTCGGCAAAGGTGCGCTTCCCCGGAGGCGTTGCCATCGGCCGGAACTATGACCGACTGGAAGTCCTTTCAAAAGACCCGCCGCCGGAGGACATTCCCGTAAATTGCCCCGGAGAGACAGACTATGGAGACTACCGCATCGTCTGTACGGCGGCAGATGCGCTGCAGAACACGGCAGATATCTTTACCATCCACCCCCAAGGCACCATGACCGTGGGCCCCAGGCGGGAAGGAGACGCCATCCGCCTGACAGGCGGAACCAAAACCCTCAAAAAGCTCTATATCGATCGCAAAATCCCCGCCGCCCAGCGGCCCTTTCTTCCGGTCATCCGGGACGAAGCCGGCATTCTGGGAGTGGCTGCCATTGCCGCAAATCTGGACCGGGAGGCCAAGACCCTTCCCGCTGTGACGGTCCGAATTATAAAGAAAGAAGGTAACATAGAATGAGTATGGAGCAGAACATTGCCCAGATTCTTATCACCGAGGAGCAGATCAAAAACCGCATCCGGGAGCTGGGGGAAGTGCTTACTGCGGAATATGCGGACAAAGACCCTGTCATTGTAGGAGTTCTCAAGGGCGTGGTGGTATTCTATGCCGATATGATCCGGGAAATCCGGGTGCCCTGCCAGCTGGACTTCATGTGGCTGTCCTCCTACGCAGGCACCAACTCAACGGGCAGCCTCCTGGTGCGCCAGGATCTGAAAACCGACATTCGCGGGCGCCATGTTCTGATTTTGGAGGACATCTTCGATACGGGTACCTCTTTGGACTTTACCGTCCGCCATCTGCAGGAGAAGGGCCCCGCCTCCATCAAAATCTGCACCCTGCTCGATAAGCCTGAGCGCCGCCGCCCCGGCATTACGCTGCAGGCGGACTATGTGGGCTTTACCATTCCCAATGCCTTCGTGGTGGGTTACGGCCTGGACTACGATGAAAAATACCGGAATCTGCCCTACGTGGGTATTTTGAAACCGGAAGTTTACGAAAAATAAGGAGACACCCATTGAAAAACCGTAGAATCATTCCCCTTATCGTGTACCTGGTGGGGCTTGTGCTGCTCTTTTCCTGGGCAAGCACCCTTTTTGCACCTGCAAACAACCAGATGCCCTATTCCCAGGTGGTGGAGCTTATCAAAGACGGGGAGGTCAGCTCCTTTGTGGTGGAAAATAAGACCATCACCATGACCCTCCGCACTCCCATAAACGGCAGAACCAAAGTGACCACGTCTCTTGCGGACCCGGAGTCCTTCCGTGCCGAAATGCACGAGACGCTACAGGCCCAGTATGAAGACGGCACCCTGGAAAGCTACGACTTTATTCCCGATAAGGCATTCAGTCCCTATCAGCTGGTGCTTCCCTTATTGGCGGTTGGCCTTATTCTGCTGTTCATCTGGGCCATGTTTGTAAGCCGGGCCAACGGCGGCGGAAACCCCATGGCAAACTTCGGCAGAGCCAGAACCGTTCTTGGAGTCCCCGATGGAAAGAAGGTTACGTTTGCCGATGTGGCGGGAGCCGATGAAGAAAAGGAAGAACTCCAGGAAGTGGTGGATTTCCTGAAAGAGCCGGAAAAATTCACGAAAATCGGCGCCCGGATTCCCCACGGCATTTTGCTGGTGGGCCCTCCGGGCACGGGTAAGACGCTGCTTGCCCGGGCCGTTGCCGGAGAAGCCGGCGTCCAGTTCCTCTCCATTTCCGGCTCCGACTTTGTGGAAATGTATGTGGGCGTTGGCGCCAGCCGGGTCCGGGACCTGTTTGACCAGGCAAAGAAAATCGCCCCTGCCATTATCTTCATCGACGAGATCGACGCTGTGGGCCGCAAGCGCGGTTCCGGTCTGGGCGGCGGTCACGATGAAAAGGAACAAACCCTGAACCAGATGCTGGTGGAAATGGACGGCTTTTCCCGGACTGAGGGAGTTATTGTCCTTGCGGCAACCAACCGCCCCGATATTCTGGACCCTGCCCTTCTGCGGCCTGGCCGCTTTGACCGGCAGATTCAGGTGGGACGTCCCGACGTCAAGGGCCGGGAGGACATTTTGAAGGTCCACGCCAAGGATAAAAAGCTGGATGCCGGTGTGGACCTGAAAACCGTTGCACGGTCCACCGCAGGATACACCGGAGCAGACCTCAGCAACCTTCTCAATGAGGCTGCCATTATGGCGGCGAGAGGGAACCGGCCGGTGATCACCATGGAGGACCTGAACGAATCGCTTATGAAGATCACGGCGGGCCCCGCCAAACGGAGCCGTGTAAAGACCCGGAAGGACCTGAAGGAGACCGCCATCCACGAGGCGGGCCATGCCATTGCCATGTACCGTCTGCCCACTCACGACCCTGTGCGGCACATTTCCATCATTCCCCGGGGCCAGTCCCTGGGCGCCACCTGGTATATGCCCCAGGATGACAGCGCCAACCTGACCCGGAACCAGATGTACGAGCAGATTGTGGCGCTGCTGGGCGGCCGTGTGGCCGAGGCCCTGTTCCTGGGTGACATCTCCGTTGGCGCTTCCAATGACATTGACCGGGCCACGAAGCTTGCCCGGGACATGGTGGCACGCTATGGTATGTGCGAGAAGCTGGGCACCGTCAGCTACCTGGACGGCGGCGAGGTCTTTATCGGCCGGGACTACCAGACCACCAAGAGCTACTCGGAAAAGGTGGCGGGCACCATCGACGATGAAGTAAAGGCTCTTATCGATCGGGCTTACGACCACTGCAAAAAGATTCTGCAGGACAACGAAGATTCCCTCCACAAGGTGGTGGACTTCCTTCTGGAAAAGGAATCCATGACCGGCGAGCAGCTGAAGGCCATTATGGAAGGCCGGGACCCCGGCGAATCCTCTTCCACCGCCCTTTTTGACGGTTTCCGGGAGGAGAAGAAGCCGGAAGGCAACCAGGAATCCGAATGACAGCGGGGTTTCCCGCTGTCATTGAGGCAGACCATACAAACGTAATTTATCACGGCAACTGAGAAATGAGAGAGAAACATGGAAATTCGCTACGAAACCCATTGGAGCGGCCATTTGAACCGGGAGATGGCATTCAAAGTTTACGGCAGCTCCGGAAAGCCCGTGCTGTTCATCCCCTGCCAGGGAGGACGGTTCTGGGACTTTGAAGCCTTTAAAATGATCGACTATTGGGCTCCCTGGATTGAGGCAGGGAAGTGCATGGTGTTCTCCGTAGATACCATCGACAATGAGTCCTGGGCGGCGGTGAACGCCGACAACCGCTGGCGCATTGTCAACCATGAGCGCTGGTTCCGATATGTGATTGAAGAGCTGGTTCCCGCTATTCGCCATATTGCAGGCCTCGCCAACGGATACGACCAGAAGATCATGACCTTCGGCGCCTCCATGGGTGCCATGCACGCAGCCAACCTCTATTACCGCCATCCGGACATCTTCGACAGTGTCTTTGCCATTTCCGGCCTGTATGACCACAAGCTCTTCTTCGGCGACTACTGCGACGATCTGGTGTATAACAACTGCCCCTGCCTGTATCTGCGGAACCTGCCTCAGGACCACTGGTACAATGACTTGTATCACAGCCAGAAGTCCCTGGTGGTCTGCGGTCAGGGCGCCTGGGAGGAGCCCCTGCTGGAATCCACCCGGTGGCTGGACACGGTGTGCTGTGAAAAAGGCATTGGCACAAGATTTGAATACTGGGGCTATGACGTGGACCACGACTGGCCCTGGTGGTATAAAATGGTTCAAACATATTTGCCCTGGTTTTTTGGGTGAGAAAGCATATAGAGGGTAGAATTATGAAAAACTTTGTTTTTATTTCCCCCAATTTTCCCATGACCTACTGGAAATTCTGCCGGGAGCTCTGCAACAACGGCATACGGGTCCTGGGCATCGGCGACAGCCCCTATGACGATCTGATGCAGGAGCTCAAGGACAGTCTGCATGAATATTACAAGGTGTCGAGCCTGGAGAATTACGACGAGGTTTTTCGGGCAGTGGCGTTTTTCACCTTCAAGTACGGAAAAATCGACTGGCTGGAATCCAACAACGAATACTGGCTCATGCAGGATGCGGCCCTGCGGACGGAGTTCAACATCACCACAGGCCCCAAGAATGACGACATCGACAAAATCAAGTATAAGTCTGTCATGAAGAAGTACTACGCCAAGGCCGGTCTGCCCACGGCCCGGTACCATCTGGTGGAGAGCCTTGAGGATGCTCTGGATTTTGCCCATATGGTGGGCTACCCTGTCGTGGTGAAGCCCGACAACGGCGTGGGCGCCAACAATACCTTTAAGCTTACCTGCGATGGGGACGTGGAGTGGTTTATCCGGGAGAAAGATGAGGCTGTCTACATCATGGAGGAGTTCGTAAAGGGCTATGTCCAGACCTACGATGCCATTATCGGCTCCCAGGGGCAGCCGCTCTTCGAGTCCGGCAACATCACCCCCAATTCCCTTATGGATATTGTCAATGATAACGGCGACTGCATCTACTTCCTGGTGAAGGACCTGCCGGAGAACATTCTGGATGCGGGCCATCGGACCGTGGAGGCCTTCGGCGTCAAGAGCCGCTTCGTCCATCTGGAGTTTTTCGTCCTCTATGAAGACCAGGAGGGCCTTGGGAAGAAGGGCGACGTGCTGGGCCTGGAAGTCAATATGCGACCCTCCGGAGGCTATACCCCCGATATGTACAATTACTCCCAGGAAACTGACGTGTATAAAATCTGGGCGGATATGGTGGCCTTCGACTGGAACACCAAGGGCACCGGAAACCACCACTACTGTGCCTACTACGGCCGCCGGGACTTCCGCCGCTACAAGCTGGACGACTACGAGGTCATGATGAAATACGGCGATAAAATGGTCATGCACGGCCGTATTCCCGAAGCCCTCTCCGGGGCCATGGCAAACCAGATGTACGTGGCAAACTTTGACACGGAAGCGGAAATGATGCAGTATTACCAGGATATCTCCGCTACTTATGAGACGTAAAAATGGCAAAGCTTGTGCCCCCTGTCATATAGACAGGGGGCACAATTTCTATGAAATATTATTTTGCGTTTTCCTTCTCTTCCTTGATCTGGGCCTGCAAATGGACCGAGAGAACAGCTAAAGACATAGCCATGTTCTCGTTCTGGATGAGAATATGGGGCGGCACGTCCAGGTGGGTGGGAGCAAAGTTCCAGATGGCCTTGATGCCGCAGGCAATGAGCAGGTCCGCCGCCTCCTGGGCGTGCTCCGCAGGCACCGTCAGGATGCCCATGAGGACCTTGTGGCTCCGGCAGAAGGCTGTGAGCTTCTCAATGGGGTAGATGGGTTTTCCTTCATCGGAGTGGTCTGTCTTGGGGTTAATGTCAAACGCTGCCAGAATGTTGAGGCCATAGTCGGCAAAACCCTGATAACCCATAAGGGCCTGGCCCAGCTTGCCCGCGCCGATGAGAACGGCGTCGGTGGTGTTGTCATAGCCTAAAAACTGCTCAATGTCGTCAATGAGGCTCTCCCGCAGATAGCCGATCTTTGGCCGTCCGCCGTCGGAGACCATAGCAAGATCCTTCCGCACCTGGACTTCGCCCATGCCCAGGGCGGTAGCCATGGCCGTGGCGGAGATATTGGGAGGGGCGGACTCCGGCAGGTTTTTGAGATAGGTCAGATAAACTGGCAGCCGTTTCAATACGGACTTGGAGATGGTCTTCTTTTCCATAATATATCCTTCTTTAATCGATATAAAATATTATCGATATATTTGTTATCGATTATAACATATCGGTATGGAAAAATCAAGCGCAACTCATCTGCCGCAGAAACTCTTTTCGCATCCGCAGGAGAATGCGTTTTTCCAGGCGTGAAATATAGGATTGGGAAATGCCCAGCTGCTGAGCCACTTCCTTCTGGGTCAGCTCCTTGCGGCCTTCCAGACCATAACGTTTCAGTATGATTTCCCGCTCCTTTTGGGGCAATTCCCGGAGGACCTGCCGCAGAACTGCGAGGTCGGCATCGTCTTCCATGGGACGGGAAATGGCGTCGGGGTCCGTGCCCAGAATGTCGCTCAGGAGCAGCTCATTGCCGTCGCCGTCCAGGTTTATTGGCTCGTCCAGGGATACTTCCGCCTTTTGAGGTGCGGTTTTGCGGATGTACATGAGAATTTCATTTTCGATACACCGGGAAGCGTAGGTGGCAAGCCGAATTTTTTTCTCCAGCTTATAGGTCCCGATGGCCTTGATGAGGCCGATGGTGCCGATGGAGATAAGGTCTTCCAGGTTGATGCCCGTGTTTTCAAACCGCCGGGCGATGTAAACCACCAGCCGTAGGTTGTGCTCCACCAGGATCTGCTTCGCATATTCGTCCCCCTGTTCCAGATTTTGAAGTGCCTCCTGTTCCTCGGCCCCTTTCAGCGGCGGAGGCAAAACATCGCTGCCGCCGATGTAGTAAATATCCCCCTTGGGGAAAAGGCCGATTTTTTGGAAAAATTCCAGAATTGTCATACAGTTCCCTCCTTCAAGCGGTGACCAGGGCCTCGCAGGTGCTGCCAAGCCCATCCGGTGCAAAAGCCACCACAGCATCCACAACTTCGTTTCCCACCTTCACGCCCCGGAAGCGCAGCCCCAGGAGCATCCCGCCTGCCTGGCCCACAGCCCGGTAGGGAATGAGCCGCAGGCCGGGAATGGGCCGCTGGGTGAGGGTCTCCATGGGATGGCGGAGTTGGGACTGACTGAGGCCCGTGAGCTTCTCGGCGGCGGTCCCGGAGATGAGAAAGACCGATTCTCCCGTAATGGGGTCCCGCAAGGTGTTCCCTGTGTCCCTAAGGGCTGTGAGATGGACTTCCCGGTTCCCGTAGGAAATGGTCAGCGGCACATATTCCCGGCTTCCCAGACTTCCCGGAAAGGCCAGGCGGCAAAGCCCCCAGATACCCAGGGCTCCAAGGACCAGGGTAGGGAAGTGATTGGTGTTGAAGCTGATCGCCATGCCCCCGAGGGCCAGGCTGAGAAGCAGAAATACCCCGCCCCGTTGAATGGCTTCCCGCCGGAATCCGAAGGCAATTCCTGCCATGAAGCAGAGACAGACGCCTCGCCACATAAGATTCCCCAGGAATCGGAACCCGTGGAGCAGACACATCCCGCCGTACAGTCCGCCGACGCCTGCCGCCAGGGCGCAGCGTTTCGGCGCCAAGGGATAGCCTGCCAGATGGTTGGTTCCCAGCAGCAGCAAAAAATCCGTAAGAAAATTGAGGAGCACCGCCAGGTCCAGATACACCGCCATACCCTCACCTCCTGGGGCCAGTATACCGCCCCGGGGCAAAAAAGTTGGTCGCAACGGCGGCAGGGACCAGCCGCAAGTTCCGGCAAAGAAACAGCGG
>DVJG01000002.1 GCA_018710805.1 Candidatus Faecousia faecipullorum | reverse complement strand
GGGCGTGAAAAAGACCACAGCCAGCGTTGAGCAGGCTGTGGTCATAATTTTACAAAGCGTTCGTAGAACGCGCAGCCGCAGAAGGGACTTCTGCGTTCAAATGGGGTTTGGGGTGTGCACCAACAAGCATCCTCTGGCTAAATGGATAGCCAGAGGAATTGCTTGCCGGTCACTCTATCCGTGTTATACGGTTACTTAAAATGGGATGAAAAAGTTTTATTTATGCGCGCTTTACTGTACTTATCCCTTGTCCGAGACCATCGCTCGTGGAACAAGTGCTTGTGCAAAGCCATCTTGCCAGCCAGCACTGCAGTTTAACCATCACAGTGCAAAGGAGGACGAACATGAACGAATTGACTTACGCCCGCTGCGGGGATTACTACATCCCCGACCTGAAACTTTCCGAGCAGCCGGAGGCCCCCATCGGCAAGTATGGCCGTATGCGGCAACGCTACCTGAAGGAACACCGGCCCGGCCTTTACAGCAGCTTGATTCTGAGCGAAAAGCTGTACCCGCACCTGTTGGAGATTGACCGGGCGGCGCGGGAGCGCATGGACGCCATGCTGCCCCGCATGATGGAGGCGGCGGGCGTCACCGAGGAACTGAAAGCCTGTGACCCCATGCGCTGGGCGGGGCTGATGGACACGCTGAAAGCACAGGTGGAGGAAGTTGTTCTAACAGAACTGATTTATCAATAGATTTTGCAAGCGGAGGCTGCTATTTGCGGTCTCTGTTTGTTTTTACACCCCCGACATATCTTCCACCTTGTATTCTTCGAGTTGATGAAATATAATGAAAGAAATTGTCGGAGGTATGAGCATGGACTACATGACACTCAAAGAGGCAAGCGAGAAATGGGGCGTTTCGTCCCGTCAAGTCAACTATTACTGCGTCGAGGGGCGTATTCCCGGCGCTGTGAAAATGGCCGGTGTTTGGCTGCTTCCTAAAGATGCTGTAAAGCCGGTCGATGGCAGAACGAAGGAAGGGAGAGCGCAGAAGTGAGTCGAATTTTACTTTTAGAAGACGATGAAGCGCTGGGGCGTGGTATTTGTATGGCGCTTGAAACGCCGAGTTGCACCGTCACACATTGCAGCACATGTCTCCAGGCAATCAATATTTTGCAGGGCATGGTTTTTGATTTATTGATTTTGGATATTAACCTGCCAGACGGCAGTGGGTTGGAACTGTTGCGAACACTGCGGCAGAATGGCACCTCCACACCTGCTATTTTGCTTACGGCTAATGATTTGGAACTGGATGAAGTTACCGGTCTGGAAGCTGGGGCAGATGATTATATTACCAAGCCTTTCTCCCTGGCAGTGCTCCGGGCCAGAGTAAATGCCCAACTGCGGCGCTCTGTCCCGGTGAAGCAGGATCGGATCGAATTGAACGGTTTCATCCTTGACTTCACACGGATGGAGTTTTCCAGAGAAGGGACAATCATCGACCTTTCCAAGACAGAACAGCGCCTGTTGCGTCTGCTGGTGGAGAACCGGGGCCGCACGTTACCAAGAGAATTGCTGCTTGAAAAGGTGTGGGACGGCGGCGAGTTTGTGGATGAAAATGCCTTATCCGTGGCGGTGCGGCGCCTGCGCGGGAAGCTCGGGAATGCCCCGATCAGAACCGTGTATGGAGTTGGCTACACTTGGGAGGTAAGCAAATGACAGCTTTGACCTGGGTACTGCTGGCCTTCTCGATCATTGGGCTTATATTCGGGTTCTGGCAGTGGATGGCCCGGCGCAGAACCGTTCAGCGGCTGGATAATATGTTGGAACAGTCCATTTCCAGTGGTTTTACCGAGGAACATTTTGATGAAACAGAACTGTCTGCGCTGGAGACAAAATTTGCTCGGTTCCTGCGCGGCTCTGCTCATACGCAAAAAATGATGAAAACCGAACAGGAAGCGGTGAAAACACTGATCTCCGATATTTCCCATCAGACGCGCACACCCATCGCAAATTTACTTGTATACGCTTCGCTTTTGATGGAAAGCGAACTGTCACCTCGTCAGCGGGAACAAGCCCAGGCGTTGCTAACACAGGGAGAGAAACTGTCATTTCTGATTCAGGCTCTGGTTAAGGCTTCGAGATTGGAAACAGGTATTGTGGTTCCAACTCCCACGCTGGGGCCTGTGGCTCCTTTATTAGAGGCGACTGTCGAGCAGGAAAGACCTGCGGCAGAAAAAAAGAAAATCACCTTGCAGAGCCTTCCGTTTGTAGGCGACGCCTCCTTTGACCCGCGCTGGACAAGCGAAGCCCTTGGTAATGTTGTAAACAACGCGGTAAAATACACACCCGCTGGCGGAAGGGTTACTGTATCTGCCCAGATGCTTGAGACTTTTTGCCGGGTAGACGTGACGGACACAGGACCCGGTATTCCAGAAGAAGAACAGGGTGGGATTTTTAACCGCTTCTATCGTGGTACGTTAACGCACTCGGCAGAGGGGCTTGGCCTTGGGCTTTATCTGGCGCGGGAAATCCTGTCCCTTCAGGGCGGTTACATCAAAGTATCCTCCAAACCCGGAAACGGGAGCACTTTTTCACTGTATTTGCCCCGTAAATTGAATCGGATATGAAGAACAGGAAATCTTTCAACTCTGTTAGATTTGAGAAAGACTCAGGAAAGAATTATGTGGTAAAGTCTGTATTGTCAAAAGGCAATGCAGACTTTTTTGTGGAGGTATACAAGATGACGATTTTAGCAACCAAAAACTTAAAGAAATATTACGGTAAAGGAGATACGCAGGTAAAAGCGCTGGATGGCGTCGATCTCAGCGTGGAGGACGGGGAGTTCGTGGCCATCGTAGGCACCAGCGGCTCCGGCAAGTCAACCCTGCTCCACATGTTGGGTGGCCTGGATCGGCCCACCAGCGGCTCAGTCGTGGTAGACGGCAAAAACATCTTTTCTCTTAAGGATGAGGCACTCACCATTTTTCGCCGCCGGAAAATTGGGTTTGTATTCCAAAGTTTTAACCTGGTGCCGGTGCTGACGGTACGGGAAAACATCGTTCTGCCCATCCAGTTGGATGGGGGCAAGGTAGATGAGCGGTATGTGGGAGAGGTCGTCACTGCCCTGGGGCTGGAAAAGAAGTTGAACAGCCTGCCAGGACAGCTTTCCGGCGGCCAGCAGCAACGGGTGGCCATCGCCCGCGCCTTGGCAACCAAACCCGCCATCCTCCTGGCCGATGAACCAACCGGAAACCTGGACAGCCGCACCAGCCAGGATGTACTGAGCCTGATGAAGGTAACGGGACGGAAATTTTCCCAAACGATGGTCATGATTACACACAACGAAGAAATTGCCCAGCTCTCTGACCGAATTGTCCGCATTGAAGATGGGCGGATTGTGGCACAGTAAGGGGGGAGAGGCATGAAAGTTTCCAATCGAAAATGCGTACGCCATTTGGCGTGGAAAAGCCTGCTGGCAAGCCGAACCCGCAATCTGATTGCCATCGTGGCCATCGCCCTGACAACGATGCTGTTTACCTCTCTGTTCACCATCGCCCTCTCCATCAACGAGGGCTTCCAGCAGTCCAACTTCCGCCAGGTGGGGGGCTTCTCCCACGGCGGCTTTAAGTATATGACCCAGGCGCAGTTTAATGAGCTGAAGGACGATCCTCTCATTAGCCAGTGGGGTGAGCGGCGATACCTGGGTATGCCTACGGAGGCGCCTTTCAATAAATCTCATGTGGAGGTGAGCTTCGCCGATGCCAACGAGGCCCACTGGATGTTCTGCGACCCGGTGGAGGGCTCTTTACCACAGGAGGGCACCGACCAGGCTGCTACTGACACTCATGTACTGGAACTGCTGGGTATCAAGCCGGAGATTGGGGCCGAGTTTACCCTCACTTTTGACGTGGATGGACATGAAACCACTCAAACCTTCACCCTCTGCGGCTGGTGGGAATACGATGAGGCTATTGTGGCGAACCATGTCCTGATTCCCGAAAGCCGGGTGAACGAAGTCCTGGCGGAAGTGGGCGTAGATCCTGATAATCCGGACGACGGCATGACAGGCTGGTGGAATTTGGACGTGATGCTGAAAAGCGGCTCCCGACATATCGAGCAGGATTTGAACCAAATTTTGGAAAACCACGGCTACCAGAGCGAGAACGCTGGAGACAATTACATCGATACTGGTGTCAACTGGGGCTATACCGGGGCACGGATGTCTGACCTTGTAGATCCCATGACGGTTATCGCCATCGTCGCCGTGGTGCTGCTGATTATCTTCACAGGGTATCTCATCATCTACAACGTGTTTCAGATCTCCGTGGCCGGGGACATCCGGTTTTACGGCCTGCTGAAAACCATCGGCACCACTCCTCGGCAGCTGCGGCGGATCATCCGCCTTCAGGCCCTGGCCCTGTCCGCTGCCGGCATCCCCATCGGTCTTATCATCGGCTGGTTCATCGGCGGGCAGCTGACGCCGGTGATTGTGGCCCAGCTGGACGGCATCGTGCCCATGACCTCCGTGAGTCCCTGGATCTTCGTCATCGCCGCGGCCTTCGCCCTGCTCACTGTGCTCATCTCCTGCCGGAAGCCGGGACGAATGGCGGCCAGGGTTTCCCCGGTGGAGGCAGTGCGCTACACCGAAGGCGGCAGCGAAAAGACCCGCGCCAAGGGCCGAAAGGCCCGAAAGGTCAGTCCCTTCACAATGGCCTGGGCCAACCTGGGCCGCAGCAAAGGGAAAACTGTGGTGACGGTGCTCTCTCTGTCTCTGGCGGTGGTACTGCTCACTGTAACGGTGAACTTTGCCGGAGGCTTTGATATGGACAAGTATGTCTCCAATTTTACCGCCAGCGATTTCATTGTGGCCAACGCTGGGAAATTCCAGACCAGCACCGTATTCAGCGATGAGCAGGCTTTACCACAATCTGCCATCGACGCCATCAACGCCCAGGGCGGCATCACGGATAGCGGCGTGGTGTACGGCCAGACCTTCGGGGCCCTGGAGTACGTCACCGAGGACTGGTTCCGGCAGAATAAAGAGCGCTTTTACACCCCGGAACAGCTGGACAACCTGATCCGCCTGACCGACCGGAACGAGGATGGGCTGCTGGCCGACCGGATCCAGCTCTCCGGCATGAGCAATTTCGCCCTGGACCACCTGACGGTGCTGGAGGGGGACCTGTCCGCCCTCTACGAGCCGGGCAGCCGGGCCATCGCCGCCGTGTACGCCGAAGATGACTATGGAAACGCGGACCTGGACTCCCACTGGGCCCGGCTGGGGGACACGGTGACCGTCCGCTATGTGGAGGAGACGGAATATGTGGACCCGGACACCGGCATCGCCTACGCCAGCGTGGAGGACGTGCCGGACGGGGCCAACTGGGTGGAGCGGCCGGTACAATACCGGGACGTGGAGTACACCGTGGCCGCCCTGGTGACGGTGCCTTCCGCCCTCAGCTACCGCTACTATGGCAGCGATGAGTTCATCCTGAACGACCAGACCTTCATCCAGGACTCCGGCACGGACAGTGTCATGTACTATGCTTTCGACACGACCGATGAAGCAAACGCGGCTATGGAGTCCTTCCTCGCGGACTACACGGAGAACGTCAACCCGGAACTCGACTACGAGAGCAAGGCAACCTATGCCGGGGAATTTGAGAGTATGCGCTCCATGTTCCTGCTGTTGGGCGGTGCGCTCAGTTTCATCGTTGGGTTGGTCGGTGTGCTGAACTTCTTCAATGCCATCCTGACTGGCATCATTGCACGTCAGAGGGAACTGGCGGTGCTCCAGGCCGTGGGCATGACCGGACGGCAACTGCGCGCTATGCTGATCTGGGAGGGATTGCTGTACGCTCTGGGGGCGGCCGGGCTGGCTCTGATTTTGACGCTGACGTTGGGGCCGGACACCTTCCAGGCGGTGGAAGGATTATTCTGGTTCTTTACCTACCATCTGAACCTCACGCCCTTCCTGTTTATCATTCCGCTCTTTGCCCTGCTTGGGGTGTGTATCCCGGTCCTCACCGGCCACGCGATGGCAAAACACACCGTAGTTGAGCGGCTGAGAATGGAATAAAAAATAGCTCTGTATTCACTGCCGGACGACGGCAAAAGAAAAAAAGCCGTCGTGCAGCAGACAATCATCACGCCCAAAAGGGAACGGCGGCTTTGAGAAAATCAAGGCCGCCGTTCCCTTTTGCCCTCAACAAAGGAGTGACGCCCATACGCTGACACGGCGGCTTTAGGAGGGAGCCGCTATGAAAGAACTTGTCCGCCGACAAATTCAGACGATATTTGCACTATCGTCAAAAAAATCCCGGCCACCGAACAGGCCCCGTCTGGCAGCCAGTGCGAAAATTGTCACAATGTAACTGAATACCGTGTTTTTTGCGCTCGAATAGCTTCATGCTGTCCGGGCGTTTTTTCATACCTATGGGGCCGGAACATCGGGCCAACATGGCCCGAACCCCGTCCCCGGTGCCGTTCCCCGCCGCCCCGTTCAGATTTTCCCGCAAAAATCTGAACGGAGGAAAGGCAGATGGAAGTCACCATCAATTATAACGGACAAGCTGTGGCCGTGGAGGTCACGCTGGAAGTCTATGAATTTCTTGACCGGGCCGACCACAAAGCCGAAAACCTGTCCCATGAGCAGCGGCGGCATTGGGATGGCCGGGAGTTTGACGAATACATAGTTGCCACCGAGGGCGTGGGTATCTACGGCGAAACGCCGGAGGATTACCTGTGCCGCATGGAAACGCTGGGCGAGCTGATGGCCGTCCTGGACACCTGTACCGAGGCCCAGCGCCGCCGGTTCCTGCTCTATGCCCTGGACGGGCTGACCCTTGCGGAGATCGGGACGGTGTGCGGCTGCTCCAAAGTGGCCGTGTATCAGAGTGTGGAGGCAGTCAGAAAAAAATTTATAAATTTCTTTGAAAACAGGCTTAACGAATGACCTGTTTTCGGGCTACCAAGTGAAAGGGATTGTTTCCCTTATCCCAG
>DVJG01000035.1 GCA_018710805.1 Candidatus Faecousia faecipullorum | reverse complement strand
ACGATGCCGCGGTATTGGTTATCACAGCTCACCAGTTCCGAGGCGATGCCCACAAAGCCCCGGAAGCTTTGCAGTCCCGTCTCCTGGAGGCTCCGGCCCTGGATGCTGCTCATGGGCAGGAAGGTGGCCCGGCCGGCGCCTGTGCGTTTCAGGTAAGAAATGGCGGCCTTGCCGTCCTGTTCGGAAGACACCACAATCTGCTGCATGGCGGCGCCCAAGGCGATTTCGATTGCCACGGTGTAGGCATCGTCGGTGCGGATCAGACGGGATACGGGGCCGTGAATGTTCCGTAAGGCCCCCCGCTGGGCCTCCTGCATCACCATGCGGACGGCCTTATTGTAGCTTTCAAAATCACGCTCCATGGCCCGGTAGACCCGGAGTTTGGCGCCCACGGCATCCAGCTGGGAGAATAGCTCCCGCTGTCTTTCCTGCAGCTCGTCCCGGCGTTTTAAGCGGGTATTCTGCCGCAGGGTATAGCCTGCAATGGTATTATTTGCAGCGGTGACATCCTCCCTGGCCTTTTTCAGGGAGGCCCGGCAAATGTCCAAATGTGACTGGGCCTCCTGGCGGCGGCCTGCGCCGGAAGCCAGGTCCGACTCCAGCTGTTCCAGCCGCTCTTTTGTGGCAGCCATGCTCTCTGTGAGGCCCCGGACGTCAGCCTGACGGCCGGCAATATCTGCCGCAAGAGTGCCTTCGGTACCCCGCAGTTCTAAAAACCGCCGGGTCAGCCCCTGGGCGCTGGCGGTCATGGCAGCCAGCTTCTGCTGCAGGGCGTCCAGCTCCTTTTTCTTTGCAGCCAGCTGGGCGTCGATTTCCGCCACACGGGTTTCGGTTGCCGCCATCTGGGCGGCGATGCCGCCGCTTCTGTCTTCCTGGCCTTGCAGCTCCTCCTGGATTCTTTGGAGGTTCCGATCGTTGTTTTCAACATTTCCCTGAAGCACGGCCATCTGGCCGTCCAGCTGCTGGTGGACGCCGGAGAGCATATTCACCTTCACCCGAACCGTTTCCAGGTCTGCGTCACGCTGGCGCAGTGCCTCACCCAAATCTTCGGCCCGGCGGTACAGGGCATTCAGGTCGTCATGGGCTTGCTGCAAGACGAAGGAGGCGGAAACGTAGTCTTCCTCGGCTTTCTTGGCGGCGGCGGTGAGGCGCTCCAGGGTGTCCAGCCACACGGCTACCTCCACGCCTTTGAGCTCGTCTTTCAGCTCCAGGTATTTTTTGGCTTTTTCGGACTGGGCCTTCAAGGGTTCCAGCTGCAGCTCCAGCTCCGAGACCTTGTCTCCGATGCGGAGCAGGTTTTCCTCGGTGCGCTGCAGCTGCCGCTCGGTGTCTTCTTTTCTGTGGCGGTATTTGGAAATACCGGCGGCTTCTTCAAAAATTTCCCGGCGGTCGCCGCTTTTCAGGGCCAGAATTTCGTCAATGCGGCCCTGGCCGATGTTGGAGTAGCCTTCCCGGCCCAAACCCGTGTCCATCAGCAGTTCGTTGATGTCCCGCAGTCTGGCAGATTGTTTGTTGATATAGTATTCGCTGTCTCCCGAGCGGTAATAGCGCCGGGTGACCATAATCTCGTCGGCATCATAGGCAAGGGCCCGGTCCCCGTTGTCCAGGGTAAGCGTTGCCTCGGCGAAGCCCACGGCAGCGCGCTTTTGCGTGCCGCCGAAAATGACGTCCTCCATTTTTGCGCCCCGAAGGGTCTTGGAGCTCTGCTCGCCCATGACCCAGAGAATGGCGTCGGAAATGTTGGACTTACCTGAGCCGTTGGGGCCCACAATGGCGGTGATATCATCGCCAAACCGAATCAGGGTCTTGTCCGGAAAGGACTTGAACCCCTGCAATTCCAGTGATTTCAGATACACAGTGTTACCTCACGGTAAAAGAGAATAATTCAATCTATTATATTCAAAAATCCCAGAAAAAGCAAGGGCTTTTCCAGGATTTTACGAAAAATCCAGTTTTGCCTCCCACCACAAAGCAAGCCACTGCCTGCAAAGCATTCTAAGCCGCCTTCTTTCCACAGAGAGAAACAAATCTCTTCTGCAAAGGGGATTATCCTTGACTTTTATGGAAAAATCTCATACTATTATAAAGATTTATCTTAAGTGTAGAAAATCCGTAGGAGTGATGATATGAACAAATCCAATTCCCTTCTCTGGCATTCCTGGGCCCGATGGGGCGGGGAGCGCATACGAGCCTACCGCGTACCCCTCATTAGTGCCTTGGCGGTGGGCTTTCTTTCCTATATGTTCGCCTTTACCAATAAACTGCCAAACTATGACGACGTTTCCTCCCTGCTTTCCAAGGGTGCCACTGTGGATTCGGGTCGGTGGGGGTTGGAGCTCATTGACATTATCTTCCCCAATTTCTCTATGCCCTGGATCTACGGCGTCATCACCCTCATTCTCATTGCCCTGTCTGTTTGCCTGATCTGCCACATTTTCCGGATTCAAAATCCGGTGATACAGGCCCTTCTTGCCGGTTCCATTGTGGCGTTTCCCTCCCTTATCGGCACATTTACCTTTATGTTCACTGCCAGCTCCTACGGTATTTCCTTTTTGCTGGCAGTTCTTGCCGTCTGGGTGCTGCAATTTGAAAAGAGATGGACCCCAGCCCTTGCGGTTCTCTGCATGGTTTTCTCCCTCTCCATCTATCAGTCTTACATCTCCCTCACTGCAAGCCTTCTGGTGCTGGTCCTCATCTGGCAGCTGTTTCATGGCGAGGATGTGAAAAAAGTCCTGCGTCGGGGTGTTGTGTACCTGGGATTCTTGATTGTCTCTCTGGGGCTTTACTATCTCATCACCCAATGTGTCAATGCGCTTCTCCATGTTACCTTCAATTCCTACGCCGCCAGCAATCTCCAGTTTGAATTTTCCGCTCTGCCGAAGAAAATCCTGGTGGCGTATTATGAATTCACAGAGGCCTTCCGAGGCGATTCCATCCTGCTTCTGACAAACACCAGCCGCTGGCTCAACCGATTCTGTGTAGTCGCCGCGGCAATCCTCTGGCTTTTGTTGGCGATCCGCCGGAAAAACCGAGGCGCCGGATGGCTGGTTCTCCTCACCGTTCTGACGATGCTTCTGCCCCTTGCCATCAACTGCATGTACCTCTTTACCTCTGTTGCGTCCATCCACACCATGGTTCTCTATGGCTTCGTCTCCCTGTATGTCCTGTTTGCCATTTTGGCCGACCAGTGGCTTTCGGAAGTGGAGGTTCCTGCCGGCGCCGCCCGTATGTGGGGTCAGGTTTCTATCCATCTTATGACCCTTTGTATGGCCCTTGCCATCATCGGAAATGTCTACGCCGCCAACGAAGCCTTTCTGAATCTCCACCTGCGTTACGAAAACACCTACGCCTTCTACACCGCTCTTGTGGCGGATATCCAGACCATGCCGGGTTTTGATGAGAATACCAAAGTTGCCATTGTCGGCGATTTTGAGGACCCCTATAAGCGGGACACTCTGTATTTTGCCTTCCAAGATGTACGCCGCATTGCAGGGACCTGGGGCATTTCTCCTGGTTTCTATTCCAAAGATGCGTTTTTTAACTAC
Organism: Candidatus Faecousia faecipullorum; assembly: GCA_018710805.1. Taxonomy (GTDB): domain Bacteria; phylum Bacillota; class Clostridia; order Oscillospirales; family Oscillospiraceae; genus Faecousia; species Faecousia faecipullorum. The sequence goes on along the minus strand of DVJG01000035.1, from coordinate 1,227 downwards.
TATTTAGGTATGTCCGTCTCCTGTATCTCCGACGAAGAAGCAGAGGCCTTCCGTCAGCTTCCGGAGTTTGCCGAAATGCCCTGCTATCCCTATTACGGCTCCATTCGGATGATCGGAGATACCATTGTTGTGAAGCTGTCCAACTGATTTTGGCCTAAAATGCTTTTGATTTCTTGATTGGAGTGATATTATGAATAACTCTCAGTCTCTTCTCCTGGATACGGCTGCCCGTTGGTTCCGCCAGCGGCTCCGGGAATTCCGGGTGCCCCTCATCACTTCCCTGGTGGTGGGGTTCCTCTCCTATATGTTTGCCTTTACCAACAAACTGGTAAACCACGATGACGTCTCCGCCCTCTTTACAAAAGGCGGCACTGTCACACTGGGGCGATGGGGGCTGGGGGCGATGGACAGCATTTTCCCCAACTATTCCATGCCCTGGATCTACGGCGTCATCACCCTGGTACTCATTGCCGTTTCTGCCTCTCTGCTCTGCCGTATCTTTCAGATAAAAAAGCCTGTGCTGCAGGCACTTCTGGCAGGCTATGTGGTGGCGTTTCCTTCCCTCATTGGCTTCTACACCTACATGTTTACCGCCAGCTCCTATGGCGTGTCCTTTCTTCTGGCCGCAGCGGCCGTTTGGGCGCTGCAGCTGGAGAAAAAGTGGACCCCGCTGCTGGCCATGGCCTGCATGGTGGCGTCTCTTTCCATCTATCAGGCCTATATCGCCCTGGCGGCCAGTCTCTTAGTGCTGGTCCTTATTCGAGAGCTTTTGCAGGGAAAGGCTGTTTCCAAGGTTATCAAACGCGGCCTGTGGTACCTCGGCTTTTTGATTGTCTCTCTCGGGCTGTACTACCTTGCCACCCAGTGCGTGAATTTTCTGATGCACATCCCTCTCAATGGCTATGCCTCCGACAGAATGCAATTCTCCCTCTCCGCTTTGCCCCAGAACGTGGTGCTTGCTTATCAGGCATTTTTCCGTGCTTTCCGCTCCGGCTCCGACCTGATTCCCACGGCTCTGGGCCGCTGGATGCACATTCTTTGTCTGGCTGCGTCAGCCGTTCTGATTTTTCTGATGGCCCTCTGGCAGAAGAAACCCCGTTTAGGCCGATGCCTGCTGCTTGCTGCGTTGCTTGGGCTTCTGCCTCTTTCCATCAACTGCATGTACCTCTTTACCACCGCCGATGCGGTCCACACCCTGGTGCTCTACGGTTTTGTTGCGGTAGCCGC
>DVJG01000034.1 GCA_018710805.1 Candidatus Faecousia faecipullorum | reverse complement strand
CTTCGGCTGGGCAGCGAATCTTTTGCCCCATCCGTGCAGTTCTGAAAACAGGAAATCCATACAGGATTCCTCTATTTTCAGAACCTTCGTCTGCGCCAAAATCTTTTGCTGCCAGCGCTTGCCGATTTAATCAGAGGTTCCTTAAACCCATGATGTTTAATTAGGAGGACTTTCCTTTGAAATATTGGTTCGGTTATCTCATTGCCGCCATCTTCGGGGCCATCACCTATGTGCTCACGGCCTTCGGCGAACGGTTCTCAACCCTGGTGGATATGGTCTACCCCTACGTCATCCGCAATTTCCAGGGCATTCTGGCCCAGTGGACCGGTGCGGTGGCTTTCCCCGTCTGGCAGCTGCTGGCGGTGGCTCTGGGGGTTCTGATTTTGTGCTCTTTTGTGCTGATGATCGTCCTCAAATGGAACGCCGTCAGCTGGCTGGGCTGGGTTGCCGCCGTGTTTTCCGGCATTTTCATGCTCCACACCCTGTTCTGGGGCCTGAACTACTACGCAGGCCCCCTTTCCGACGATATGCGTCTGGAGGTCTCCACCTACTCCCTTCAGGAGCTGACGGAGGCCACGGAATACTACCGGGACCAGGCCAACGCTCTGGCGGAGAAGGTGGAGCGGGACGGCTCCGGCAGCTGTGCCTTCGGCACCTTCCAGGAATTGGCAGATATTGCGGGACAGGGCTTCCAGAATCTCACCAAGAAGCGGCATTATTCCGTGTTTGCCGGTTCCACCCAGCCTGTGAAGGAGCTGGGCTGGAGCGATATGTACACCTCCATGGGCATTACCGGCGTGACCTTTGGGCTTACGGGAGAGGCCTGTGTGAATCCCCAGATTCCCGACATCGGCCTGCCCTTTACCATGTGCCACGAAATGGCCCACCGGATGTGCATTGCGCCGGAGCGGGACGCCAACTTTGCCGCCTTCCTGGCCGGGGCCTTCCATGACGATGTGCGCTTCCAGTACAGCGCCTATTTCATGGCCTTCCGCTACTGCTACGGTGCCCTGGCCGGGGTCAATGACCAGGCCGCCGCAGCCGCTGCCGTAAAGGTGGCCGAGGGCGCCAGCGCCCGGCTCCGGGAGGATATGCGCTTCTACGACGACTTCTTTACCAATCGTCAGGACAAGGCGGCCACCAATCTGGCCGACTCCGTCAACGACACCTACCTCCGGGTCAGCGGCGACAGCGAGGGCCTCAAGTCCTACGGCCAGGTCTGCGACCTGCTGGTGAACTGGCACATTCAGGAAGTGGTGCTCCCCTCCATCAGCGTGGAGGACAGCCACTTTGACCCCTACGATGAGAGCCAGGTGGACCTGAGCGACATCCTCAATGGGAGGTAACTATGGAAAAAACCCTGGAAAACGGGCTGAAAGCCCTGGACATCCAGCTGACGGAATCCCAGAAGCAGACCCTCTGTGCCTTTGGCCGGGCGGTGATCCGGCAGAATGACGTGATGAACCTCACCGCCATCACCGAGGAAACCCAGGTGGCCTGGCTCCATTTGCTTGACAGCCTGACGGTGACCAAGGCGGCGGAGCTGAAGGGGAAGCTCATTGACGTGGGATGCGGCGCTGGCTTTCCCGGAGTGCCCCTGGCGGTGGCCTGTCCCCAGCTGGACGTGACTCTGCTGGACAGCCTGGGAAAACGGGTCCACTGGCTGGAAGAAATTCTGCCTGCCCTGGGCATCCGCGCCAATTGCATCACCGCCCGGGCCGAAGAGGCCGTGGCGGAGAGAAGGGAACAGTTTGACTTTGCCACCTCCCGGGCTGTGGCCCGGCTGAACATCCTTCTGGAGCTCACCGCCCCCTATGTAAAGGTGGGAGGCGCGGTGCTGGCCATGAAGGGTTCCGCGGCCAGGGAAGAGCTGGCCGAGTGCAAAAATGCCATTGTGAAGCTGGGCCTTAAGCTGGAGGAAATCAAGGAATTCTCCATTGACGGCGCCAGCCATGCGGTGATTGTCCTGCGTAAGGTGGCGCCGACACCCAAAGCATACCCCAGACGCTACGCAAAAATCAAGCAGAATCCGCTGTGAGCAGAAAATTTCCCGCAAAGGAACCGTCGAAAATCAAACAGTAGGGGAGGCATTCATGCCTCCCTTAATCATTGACCGGGCTGTTTATCTTTCACATTCAGGGAGGGATGAATCCCTCCCCTACAGAATATACTTTGGAAATAAACCCTCTCCCGGTTCAAACCGGGAGAGGATTCCAGCTTGGCAAAAAAGCCTCGCAGAGTTTGCCGCCTGGGGCGGCAAAGAAGGTCAAAAACTTGTCAAAAAGCCCCGCAGGGGATTTTTGACAGTCTAAAACCCCTCCCGGTGTAAACCGGGAGGGGTTTCTTATGGAAATTTACTTGTTCAGGAAGTTATGGATGGCCTCGGCGCCCTTCTTGCCGGCGCCCATGGCCAGGATGACGGTGGCAGCGCCGGTAACGGCATCGCCGCCGGCGAACACGCCCTCACGGGTGGTCATCTCATCCTCGTTCACAATCAGGCAGCCCTTCCGGTTGGTCTCCAGACCGGGGGTGGTGGAGCGGATCAGGGGGTTGGGGCTGGTGCCCAGAGCCATGATCACGGTGTCCACATCCAGCACGAACTCAGAGCCGGGGATCTCCACAGGACGGCGGCGGCCGGAGGCGTCCGGCTCACCCAGCTCCATGCGGATGCACTTGATGGCGCCCACACGGCCGTTGCCGTCGTCAAGGATCTCAGTAGGATTACAGAGAACCTTCAGTTCAATGCCCT
>DVJG01000033.1 GCA_018710805.1 Candidatus Faecousia faecipullorum | reverse complement strand
GGGGACGCGGCGAAGTGGGCCCGGCCTGTGCTGCACTCCAGAAGGGCCGCGGAGTATTCCTTCCGCTCGGGAAGCTCCATGAACTGGACCACCCGCTCGTCGCAGGCCATTTCGATATCCTTGCACAAAAGGATGTAGCTTACCCACACCAGAGGGTTGAACCAGTGGAGCGCCAGGGCCAGGAAACCCACCATCTTGAACCAGTGGTCACCCTTTTCCAGGTGGGTCCGCTCGTGGGCCAGAATGTGCTTCCGGGTCTCAGGCGGCATACCCTGGGGGATGTAGATCTGGGGTCTTGCAAACCCCAGGATGAAGGCCGTGTCGATGTTTTTGGCTTCCCAGCCTCCGGGTATTTTTTTTGCATCCCGGACCCGGCGGCGCAGGCTTGCATAGCTCACGGCGCTGTAGACGGCGAATCCCGCCGCCACGGTCAGCCATCCGATGGGCAGCAGGCTGCGCCAGGTGAAGCGCGCCTCCTCCGGGGTCTCGGTATGTAGGTTCTCCCCTTCCTCGGGGAGTGTTTCGTCCTGCATCTCCGCCTGGGAAGATAGTATTTCCTCGGCGGTGAAGGTTTCAGGATGACTTTTCCAAGCGGGGGCAGGCTGCTCCCACAGTGTCTCCGGCGTAACCTGGGGCTGCAGGCTCATACTGCTGGGAATCTCAAAGGGCATCAAAAGCCGGATGCCGGCCAGAAGCCAGAGAAAGCACAGGAATTTTCTGGGCGCCCGCCGCAGAAGGGGCCGCAGAAGCAGGATAACCAAAATCACGATGCTTCCGTGGAAGCTGGCGGTGAGGATATTTTGAAACAGCGTGGTCATACTCATTCCTCCTCGTAGCGGTCAATGAGGTCCCGGAGCTGGGCTGCCTCCTCCCGGGTCAGTTTCTTTCCCCGGGAAAAGGCGGCGATAAAAGCCGGAATGGAGCCCTCAAAGGTCTCGGCTACCATTTCGTCCAGCCGGGCCTTCTGGGCCTCCGCCTTGGAGACCAGGGCCGTCACCGTGGCGTTTTCGTTTTTCACCACACCCCGCTCGGAAAGGCGGCGGATGACGGTGTAGGTGGTGGCCTTGGACCAGCCCAGCTTATCCTTGCAGAGCTTTACCAGAGTGGTAGAGTTCACAGGCTCATTTTCCCAGAGGAGCAGACAAAACTTGTATTCACTTTCAAAAATTTTGGGTGTTTCCATGGGAATGCCTCCTTGTGTTTCACTCGCCAATGTAGTTGCCATCTACAGGGCTGCCGTTGATCGTGACGTTTTCCGAGCCGTAGCACTTGAAGGTGGGGCCGCCCAGGTCCCGGAAGGTATTTCCGCCGATGGTGATGTTCCGGGACTGATTCAGCTCAATGCCGCCGTTGCTGCACTCGTAAATGTCATTGTTAATGATCTGGATATCCTCGCAGGAGCGGGTCCAGACGCCCAGGACGCCGCAGCCGTAGAGGCCGCAGTTTTCAACCAGGCACTTTTCGCTGTCCCGGAACAGGAGCACGCCGCCAACGCAGGAACCGGGCTCCTTGGTGTGTCCGGCGGTGAAGCCCGTGACCGTAATGGCGCTGCAGTTTTCAAAGGTCAGCACGTGGGCGTACCGGGGCACGGCGGAGAGGGTGTGGGCCTTTATATCGTCGCCCTCGGCTTTGATGGTCAGGTTCTCCACATCGGTGATGACCAGGTTGGGTCCGTCGAATTCCTCTTCCCAGTAGTAGTGTTCCCCCTGGGCGGTGCCGTAACCGGTAGCCTCGCTGAAGTCCAGCAGTTCGGCCTCCAGAATAATCTCGGTGTCCGAGTCGATGGCGGCAAGGAATTCGTCAACGGTCTTCACACGGACCTGCTTCTGGTTTCCCGTGGACACGGGGGTTGCCACAGCAGGCTCCACCGGCGCCGCTTCCGGCTCTTCAAAAATCAGTTCCTGACCGTTTCCGTCCAGGGCGTGGTCACTGCCCGCTTCGTACCAGTTGTGAATGATGTTATAGTCGTAGGTGGTATCCGTAATGGTCAGGTCGGTATTGGAGAGCATAAAGGCGGCCATGGTGGTCTGGTTGCTGGTAAAGGCGCTGTTGGAGATGCTCAGGTTGCTGGAGTCGTAGGCGCTTACCAGATAGTTGACATTGTTGTCAAATATAAAGCACTCCGTCACCGTGACACCGTCACAGCTGCCGAAGTAAAAGAGGAAGGGAGCGCCGTTTTCATAGCCGATGTGATCCACAGAGCAGTCTTCCAGGGTGATGTCGGAGCTGCTGCGGGCATTGACGGCGGAATAGGTGCAGGAGAAAATATTACTGTTGAGCAGGGCAATGTTCTTGCATTGGTCCATGTCCAGGCCCGTGGCTCCGCAGCCGTAGAGGTTCAGTGCGCCCATACGGATGTCTTCGCTCCGGTCCAGGGCAATCACATGTCCGACGCAGGCACCAGGTGCTTCCGTGTGGCCCATGCGAAGATTGGCGATGCTGACGTTCTTGCAGCCCCGCAGAAGAAGCACGTCTGCTGTCCGGCCGGTGGCCACGATCTCGCTGCCTTTTTCGGCGCCGCGGATGCTGAGTCCTTCCACGTCCTGCAATACCAAGGTGAAGCCGTCTTCCGTAGCCTCCCAGTGATAATACGTGCCGGCGTCTGCACTGCCGTAGTCTGCGGCGGTGCTCAGGTCAAACGTTCCTTCGGCAAGGGTGATGTCCGCACCGGGAGCAATGGCGGCGAGAAAATCGTCCACATTGGAGACGGTGACGGCCTTCCCTTCCGACTGGGCCGCCGTTTCGGTGGCAGCCTGGGTTTCAGAAGGCACCTGGGCCTCCTCCTTGGAGCATCCGGTGAAAATAGCCAGGCTCAGAGCGCTGATAAGAAGCAGTCCCAGAACCAGGGCGATGGTTCGTTTCATAAGCATCTTCCTTTCTAAGGAAGCTCTGATTAAATTGGCAAGCGCTGGCAGCAAAAGATTTTGGCTCAGACGAAGGTTCTGAAAATGGAGCAATCCTGTGTGGATTTCCCGTTTTC
>DVJG01000032.1 GCA_018710805.1 Candidatus Faecousia faecipullorum | reverse complement strand
AACTCCATGGAAAAGCGGCTTCTCGACACCTGCATTGTGGCGGCGGTCCAGAAAATCTACTTGGAAAAGCACCTGAGGCTTCTGGTGGACGAAACCAAAGTATAAAAGAGAATGCACCCCGTTTGTTAGACAGCCTAACAGACGGGGTGCAATTTTTTTGCGCTTACGGCTTGCCCTGATATTCGGACCTGCCGAAGGCCAGGATGGCGATGAAAAGGGGTTCCAGAACCCACAGGCCAATGCCGAACAAAATGCCGTGGCCAAAGGCCTGGGAGAGCTTCATGGTCTGCATAAATTTTATAACGATTGCGGCCAGGGCGATCAGGGAAAAAACCGCTGGAGGAGCCTCCGCAAAAAGGGGAATGATATACTGGGCAGCAGATGCCAGGGTGTAGAGCCAGAAGGCACCGCCAGACCAGGAAATTTTGAAGCGGATGTAATCGCTGTAAATGGGAATCAGGGATTTCCAGCCCTTTTCCCCGGCTTTTGTGAACATTTTCCATCCCGCAATCAGGGTAACGACGTACCATACCCACAGAACCGAGATCATGGAAAAGAACATTGCCCCAAAGGCGCTCATATTTGTACTGGCCATAGGTTTCCTCCTTGCAGGCGATTGTGCCAAATGTTTCTTGCTGTAAATTCAGTTTACCATCGCCGCGCAGGTTTGTCAACACGGATGGACCATTGGAATTCCCGCAATTTTCTATCCACAAACAGCTCGGCAATCATTGACTTTTTTCTCGGTTTGTGAAATAATACATGGGTTAAACTACAGATAAACTAAGAGAGGTTCTATCTTATGATGCAATCCAGAACGCATACCTGCGGGGAGCTCCGGCTCTGCGACGCGGGAAAGCAAGTCACCATTGTGGGCTGGCTGGAAAATGTCCGGGAAGTGGGCTCTAACTTTGCCTTTGCCATTCTCCGGGACTACTACGGCGTCACCCAGGTGGTCATTGAAAACGAAGAGATGATGGCGGCCATCAAGCCTGTGAACAAGGAGTCCACCCTGTCCGTCACCGGCATTGTCCGGGAACGGGAGAGCAAGAACGCAAAAATCCCCACGGGAGAAATTGAAGTGGTCCCCGAGAAAATTGAGGTTCTTGGCAAGTGCGTCCACAATCAGCTCCCCTTTGAGATCAATAAGAGCAAGGATGCCGACGAGAACACCCGCCTTAAGTACCGCTTCCTGGACCTGCGGAACCCTGCCGTGAAGTCGAACATCGTCCTGCGGTGCCAGGTGGTGGCGGAGCTTCGCCGTCTCATGACCGAGAAGGGCTTCCTGGAAATCACCACCCCCATCCTCACCGCCTCCTCCCCCGAAGGCGCCCGGGACTACCTGGTGCCCGCCCGGAATCACCCCGGCAAGTTCTACGCCCTGCCCCAGGCGCCCCAGCAGTTCAAGCAGCTGCTGATGACTGCGGGCTTTGACAAGTACTTCCAGATCGCCCCCTGCTTCCGGGACGAGGACGCCCGGGCCGACCGTACCCCCGGCGAATTCTACCAGCTGGATATGGAAATGGCCTTTGCCTCCCAGGACGACGTGCTCGCCACCCTGGAGGATGTGCTGGTGCCTGTGTTCGAGAAGTACGGCAAGTATAAGCGGGTGGCTCAGGCTCCCTTCCGCCACATCCCCTTCAACGAGGCCATGGAGCGCTACGGCTCCGATAAGCCCGACCTGCGGATTGACCTGGAGATTCAGGACATTTCCGCCGAAGTCCAGGGCTGCGGCTTCGGTCCCTTTGAAGGCGCCACCGTCAAGGCCGTGGTGGTCCATGACTTCACCCAGGCGAGAAAGTGGATTGACAAGCTTCTCGCCGACGTGGAAGTCCAGACGGGCAGCAAGGCATGCTGGGTCAAGGTGGACGAAAACGGCAATCTCACCGGCGGCGTATCCAAGTTCCTGACCGAGTGCCAGGGCGCCCTCACCGAAAAGCTGGGCCTGAAGCCCGGCAGCTTCGTCTGCATGGCCGCCGGAAAGAAGTCCGCCGCCCAGAAAACCGCCGGCGTCATCCGCACATTGCTCGGCAAGCGGGTTCCCGGCCACTTTGACGAAGAGCAGTACGCTCTGTGCTGGATTGTGGACTTCCCCATGTACGAAATCGGCGAGGAGTCCGGCCAGCTGGAATTCTGCCACAACCCCTTCTCCATGCCCCAGGGCGGCCTGAAGGCGCTGGAAGAGGCGGAGGGCGATGTGGATAAGCTGCTGGCCATCAACGCCAACCAGTACGACCTGGTGTGCAACGGCTACGAATCCGCCTCCGGCGCTGTCCGGAACCACGATCCCGAGATCATGGTCAAGGCCTTCCAGATGGTGGGCCTGGGCGAGGAGGACGTAAAGGCCAAGTTCCCCGCCATGTACAACGCCTTCACCTACGGCGCACCTCCCCATGCCGGTGCAGCCCCCGGTGTGGACCGCCTGATTATGCTGCTGACCGGAGAGGAAAGCATCCGGGAGGTCATCACCTTCCCCATGAACAAGAACGCCCAGGACCTGATGATGGGCGCACCCACCGCAGTGGACAAGAGCCAGCTGGACACCGTCCACATTGCGCTGCTGGAAGAGTAATTTTGCACCCCGCCGGAATTTCCGGCGGGGTTTCCAAAAAATTTGCAACCTTTTTCCAAAATCATCGACATCTATGTTAGAGAGGAGGCGTTCCCATGGAGGATGAGAGAATTGTGGACCTGTATTGGGCCAGAAGCGAAAGAGCCATTTCCGAAACGGAAACGAAATACGGCCACTATCTCCACAAAATCGCCATGAACATTTTAAACGACCAGGAGGACACCCAGGAGAGCGTCAACGACACCTACCTTGCCGCCTGGAACTCGATGCCGGACAATCGCCCCAGCATTCTGCAGGCGTACCTTGCCAAGCTTACCCGCCGGATTTCCATTGACCGCTTCCGCTATAAAACCCGGGAAAAGCGGGGGGCTTCCCAATATGCCATTTCCCTGTCGGAGCTGGAAGAGTGCCTCTCTGCCGGAAATACCACGGAAGAGCATGTGGAGGCGGGACTTCTGTCCGAGAGTATCGCCGCATACCTGGAAAACCTGCCGCCCAAAACCCGCCGGGCCTTTCTTGGCCGGTACTACTACTTAGATTCCATGAAAGAGGTGGCCGCCTACTGCGGCATGACCGAGGCCGCCTGCAAATCTCTGCTCCATCGGACTCGCCTGGGGCTCAAAACACACTTACAGAAGGAGGGATACCTGTGAACGCCGAA
>DVJG01000031.1 GCA_018710805.1 Candidatus Faecousia faecipullorum | reverse complement strand
TAGTCCAGGGAACAGTCATACATTCTGGCAAGGCGTATAAGCTTTTCTGTCTCGGGGTAGGCTGCATTGCTTTCCCATTTGGAAATAGCCTGTCGGGATACCCCCAGAAGCTCCGCCAGCTGTTCCTGGGTCAGATTATGTTCTCGCCGAAGACGGGCTAGTTTTTCACCCAATGACATAAAATCACCTCCTTTGAATTACTTTCATTATACCAAACAAGCGTGAAAACACCAGTACTTTTCAATTTCATAATGTAAACTTCCGGTTGCGGCAGCAAAAAAGGCAGACTAAGAAACCTTAGTCTGCCATATTTTGTATAAAAGATATGATAGTCGGAAAATCAAAACCGATCCTGTCTGGGCTTGTACCTGACGGATAATCCCTCTGGGGTTGCGGAAAGCACAGAGCGCATGGTGCAGACTGCAAACTCAATGGAAGCAAGGCTGAAACGAATTCTTCGACGTATAATTATAGGTCGCAGTTGCCCACGGTTCTGGGGAAGGGGAGCACGTCGCGGATATTGCCCATGCCGGTGAGGTACATGACACAGCGCTCGAAACCCAGACCGAAGCCTGCATGACGGGCGGAGCCGTATTTGCGAAGGTCCAGGTAGAAGCCGTAGTCCTCGGGCTTCATGCCAAGCTCCTCGATACGGTTCTTGAGAATGTTGTAGTCGTCCTCACGCTGGGAGCCTCCGATAATTTCGCCGATGCCGGGGACCAGGCAGTCCATTGCTGCCACAGTCTTGCCGTCGGGGTTCAGCTTCATATAGAAGGCTTTGATTTCCTTGGGGTAGTCGGTGACAAAGATGGGCTTCTTGAACACCTTTTCGGTAAGGAACCGCTCGTGCTCGGTCTGCAGGTCGCTGCCCCAGTGGATGGGGTACTCGAATTCATCGTTGTGCTTCTCCAGCAGAGCCACAGCGTCGGTGTAAGTGATGCGGCCAAAGTCATTGTTCAGCACGTTGTGGAGGCGGTCCAAAAGGCCCTTGTCCACAAACTCGTTGAAGAAAGCCATTTCCTCCGGTGCATGCTCCAGAACGTAGGAGATGATGTATTTGATCATGCTTTCGGCCAGCTCCATGTCGTCGGACAGGTCAGCAAAGGCAATTTCCGGCTCAATCATCCAGAACTCTGCGGCATGGCGGGTGGTGTTGGAGTTTTCGGCACGGAAGGTGGGACCGAAGGTGTAGATGTTCCGGAAGGCCATGGCGAAGGTCTCGCCGTTGAGCTGACCGGACACCGTCAGGTTGGTGGGTTTGCCGTAGAAATCCTGGCTGTAGTCCACCTTACCGTCCTCCGTCCGGGGAACGTTATTGAGGTCCAGAGTGGTGACCTGGAACATTTCTCCGGCGCCTTCACAGTCAGAGCCTGTAATCAGGGGCGTGTGGACATAGACAAAGTCCCGGTCCTGGAAGAACTGGTGGATGGCCATGGCGGCAAGGCTCCGCACACGGAACACGGCCTGGAAGGTGTTGGTCCGGGGCCGCAGGTGGGTGATGGAGCGCAAGAACTCCATGGAGTGCCGCTTGGGCTGCAGCGGGTAGTCGCTGGTGGAGGGGCCTTCCACAGTGATGGTCTCCGCCTGAATTTCAAAGGGCTGCTTTCCTTCGGGGGTCAGCACCAGCTTGCCCTTTACAATAAGGGCAGCGCCAATGTTGATTTTGGCGATTTCCTGGAAATTGGGCAGGGTATCGCTGTAGACCACCTGAACGGGGGTAAAGTAAGTACCGTCGTTCAGAATGATAAAGCCAAACTGCTTGCTGCCCCGACGATTGCGGACCCAGCCGCCAACGGTTACGTCGGTGTCTGCGTATTTAGCCGTGTTCTTGAAGAGTTCACGGACGGTGATAAGCTCCATGGCAAAAACCTCTCTTACCTAGAAATTTTCTTTCAGTATACGCCATTTGGTCGGATTTTACAAGAGGGAAAAGGCATTTTTGTGAAAAATGTTTGCTAGTGCAAATTTGAAAACCCGCCATCCCTATGGTATAATCAGCCTATTATTTAATCAGGGGGGAAAATCATGGAGCTATGGGATGCCTATGACGGGAATTTTCAGAAAATAAAAGACACTGTGCTGATTCGGGGAGAGCCTATTCCCGAGGGCCTCTACCATCTGGTCTGCTCCGTTCTGGTACGGCATGAGGACGGGAGCTATCTTCTGATGCAAAGAGACATTAGAAAGCACTGGGGCGGCATGTGGGAGGCCACTGCCGCAGGCTCAGCACTGCAAGGGGAGACGCCTCTGGACTGCGCCATGCGGGAGCTATTTGAGGAGACAGGACTTTCCGAAACCCACCTGACGGAGCTTGGCCGGGTGATTCACCCACAGCATCGGTCGCTTTATGTGGAATACCTCTGCGTCACGGAGTGCAATAAAAATTCCATTCGATTGCAGGAAGGGGAGACCAAGGACTACCGCTGGGTTTCCAGAGAGGAACTGGTGGCAATGCCCAAAACGGAGCTGATCACCAGTCGAATGCAGGTTTTCCTAGAAGAACTGCAGCGATAAAAACAAGTGCCCCCGAAGTCTTCAAGACTTCGGGGGCATCTATTACTTAAAGTTTGCTGCGCTTTTGCGGACCAGTGCACGGTGAAGCCGGGCTTCAGCCAGACGCAGGTCTGTAGACGAAGCGTTCTCATCGTGGAGAATCCTGTCGGCTCTTTGGATGGAGGCCTCGGCACGCTGCACGTCGATGGCATCGGACCACTCGAAGGTGGTGGGAACCAAAGTTACCTC
>DVJG01000030.1 GCA_018710805.1 Candidatus Faecousia faecipullorum | reverse complement strand
CGGAGGAAGTCAGCTCCACCCGGGTATCGGCCAGGTCCTCGTCGTTGAAGATGATGGAGCCTTCGCTGATATAGCCGTTGGCTTCCAGCATACCGGCAAAGGTCTTTGTAAAGACAGACTTACCGGAGCCGCTCTCGCCTACGATGGCGATGCTCTCGTCTTCGTAGAAATCCAGGGAGATGCCGCGGATGGCGGACAGGGTCCGGCCGCGGACCTTGAAGTTCACATGCAGGTTGTCAACAGACAGCAGTACTTTCTTATTTTCCATGTTGACCTCCTCTTACATATGGGTCCGGGGATCCGACGCGTCGCCCAGGTTCTGGCCAACGAGATAGAGCACCACGGTGATAATGGAGGCCACAGCCACAGGGCTCCAGAATTCCATTTCCCAGCCGGGGGTCAGCATGGCGCTCTGTGCGGCCTGAATCAGACGGCCCAGGGACATATCCTTCATACCCATGCCGATAAAGCTGAGGAACACCTCATAGGAAATATAGGAGGGAATCTCGGTAGCGGCCAGGGTCACAATGACGGAGGTCATAAAGGGCAGGATGTTCTTGGTGGCAATGCGGGTGATGGGGGTGCCCAGGCAGCGGGAGGCCAGGTTATACTCCCGGTCCCGAATGATAATAACCTGGGTACGGATGAAGAAGGCAATGGCAATCCAGCCCGTAATGGTAAGGGCGAAGACCATGCTCCAGAAGCTGGCGGACATAATGAGCACCACCACGGAGATCAGCAGGATATAGGGAACGTTGGCTACAATGTTGTAGACCTCCGTCATGAAGATATCAAACTTTCGGCTGAATCCCCACACGGCGCCGATGGTCACGCCCACCGTCATGTTGATGAGGGCACAGACCAGTGCCAGGGACACGGAAATGCTGCTGCCGTACCAGATGGCGTCGAAAGTGGACTCACCGGAGGCGCCTGCGCCCAGAATCCAGTGGATGCTCTTCTCGTAATGCTCCATGGCTGCGGCGGGCTTCAGGTGCTTGCCGGCGGAATCCGTCAGGTTTACATAGGGGTCCACGTCGGCGTCATAGTGGATGACGGCGGGATAGATATAGGTAAAGGCAATCAGCACCGCCAGAATGGAAAGGGCGATGATATTGATTTTCTTTTTAAAGAATACGCGGAACACGCTCTTCCAGTAGGAGTACCGGGGAGCCGTGATCTTTTCGGACTCCAGATCGTCCCGATTCACCGGGGCAAACAGCTCGGCATCCGACATATTGAGATCAGAAAGATCAATTTTCTTTTCGGACATAGTCTTTTTACCTCGCTTTCTCGGTGAAGGAAATTCTGGGATCCATGAAGGACATGAGCACGTCGCCCAGGATGATGGACGTGACGGTGAGCAGGGCATAGAAGAGAGCCACGCCCACAATGACGCCGTTATCATAGGCGTTGATAGCCATAGTCAAAAGGTTACCAGCACCAGGCACCACATAAACACGCTCGGTGATGATGGCGCCGGTCATGGCAAAGAGGATGGCGGTGGGAATGCCATGGACAATGGGAATAATGGCATTCTTCAAAATGTGCTTGGTGAAAATTTCACCTTCGCTGAGGCCGCCGGACCGGGCAAACTTGACATAGTCGGAGTTCATCTGGTCAATCATGTAGCGGCGTAGCCACTTCATCTGGTTCGCAATGGAGGGCAGGGCCAGAGAGATAACGGGCAGCACATACATGAGCCAGGTGGGGTTTTCCATATTAAAGGTAGTGGGCAGATTAAAGAGGCCGCCGCCAATGGAGCGGAACATGAAGATATAAGCCAGGCTGGGCACGGCGGTGATAAACACGATATAGGCCGTTCCCAGTTTGTCAAAGAACTTATCCTTCCGCAGAGCCATGAGAATACCCACGGGGATGGCGATGAAATAGGTCAGCACCACAGCGATGATGCCAATGACGAAGGAGTAGCCCAGCTTGGAAAGTCCGTCCTTGCGGGTGATGACGCTGGTGTAGTCATCCACAAAGTATTTCTGGTTCAGGGTACCGGAGGCCAGAGACCCGGCGACGTAAGTGGCGCTGTGCAGGTCGTCGGCGGAGAACTCCTCAACGCCCGTGGGGTAGGTAATCTGGGAGCGGACAAAGGAGCCCTGGGAATTGGTCATGGTATCGAAAACATCGATGCCCTTGTTGACGGAATAGGACTTGCCCAGGTTGATCTTCACCAGGTTCTGATGGAAGAAGGGGAAGGTACTGTCAAAATAGAACAGGTATTTATGAAGGGTTCCGTTGCCCATAAGGGCGGGTGAGAACTTCTTTCCGCCATAGGCAGGGTCCCGGAGGGTGAAGGTCAGGCCGCGCTCGCCTTCAACTTCTTCCACGGTGTGGATGTTGTCCACGGTGATGATATGGCCAAAGTAGTTCACAAGACGCTTGAGAACGGGAATGTCCTTATAGGCGTAAAGCCGGGGTTCGCCGCCGTTCTTGTACTTCTTGGTACGGCCCTGGGTGTCGCCCTCCAGGCGGACCACTTCGTAACCCTTTTTCTTGTATTCTTCCTCAAACTTGGCAGCATACTGGGCGGTAACATCGCTGTCTGCCCCGGCATCCTTGCCAAGCTTCGCCGCAGTGGCGAAGGTCTCCTCATCAATATTGCCGGCCTTTTTCTCGTCAAGCAGATAATCCGAATAAGGAACATAGTCCAGATATCCGAACTGCTCCCACTGCTGCATCATATAGACCTGCTTTGCATTGGACTTCTGCTTGGTGAACACGGGGTCCGTGGCAAAAATGGATTGTTTGTCCAGGAAGGAGTAAATCATGACCATGATCACTCCCGTGACGATTACCACGGAGCAAAGGCTGCGGAGGATACGGTTAATCAGATATTTCGTCATTCACAATCACTCATCTCTCTAGGGTAATTACGGGATAAACGGCTTTTGAACCGGGGGCAGTAGAGAATACTGCCCTCAATATTCCCGGTGTGCCGGAACTTCAGGAATACTGAGGGCAGCATTTCCTACGATAAAAGTGCATAAATAGAGATTCCCCCATAAACCGCAAGTCAGGAGGATGGGCTGAAAGCCCATCCTCCCTATTTTGCGTTTTAGATGCAAATTCCAGTCGAAACCTCGATTAGAAGATGCCCAGGCACTTGGTCATGTAGCCGGCATACTGAGGCAGCATGGTGCCAAGGTAAGAGGAAGGATCGCCGAAGTCGGGACTCCAGCCGGAGCCATCGTTCAGGTCGAAGTTGGCCTCGTCACCGGTGGTGTACCAGTAGGTAGCATCCAGGTAGGTGTCACGAGTGTTGTACTCGATCAGGTTGACCTTCACAAGACCATTGGTAGAAGCCTCGATGGACTGCTTCATGGACTGCTTCTGGTTCATGGTGACCTGAGAGTCGGTTCTGGTGGGGATGTCCAGGTAGATGGGGTTCTCAGCAGAAACCTCAATGCCCTGGGCAGCCAGCTCTTCCACAGCCTTAGCCAGGAAAGACTGAGCGTTCTCGGGGCTGTACCAGCCGTCGAAGCCAGTGGAGTCGGTGCCGTTCCACACGGTCAGGGGGATGCCGTCAGCATCCAGCTGAGCCTGCACGATCTCGCCATAGAAGGTGTTGGCGGGGAAGGTGGTGGCGGTGCCATTAATGTCAACAGTCACATCCTCGGGCAGGGTCACGAAGGTGCCGGGGGTGTAGGAGTTGATCAGGGAGTTCAGCTTGGTCTCTTCGCCGATGGACTGAGCGTTGTAGTTGGCGCGGTCCAGGCTCATGACAACGGCCAGACGGAAGTTCTGGTTCAGCACGGCAGCGCCGGTGCGGACCTTATCCTCCTCAGTCTTGGGAGAGACGCCCATGGAAGCATCATTGGCGTTGGCGAAAGCAGCACGGCGCAGGTTCAGGAAGCCGCAGAAGGAGGTGGCGTCCAGGTCGCCCACGAAGGCGTAATCCTCGAACATGCCCTTTTCCTTAGCGATCTCGATACGCTCGCCGGTCAGGCCCACGTTGTCCACCAGGCCGTTCATGAAGTCGTCATAGGGCTTCAGGGGGTCGGCACCGTCGGTGTAGATGTAGGTCAGAGTGGTGACGTTGTTGTTGCCCTTGTTCCAGTAGGACTCGTTCTCCTTCATGGCAACGGTGTTGTTGGAGGTGAAGTTGGTCACAACGAAGGGACCGCAGTAAGCGATGGAGTCGGGGCCCTTGCCGTACTTGTAGGAGTCGGCGGAAGCGTCATACTCTTCGCCGAACTTGCCGCCCATGGACTCGTAGAAGCTGCGGGACATGGGAGCGAAGGGGCTGTAGCCCAGCATGGTCAGGAAGTAAGAGGTGGGCTGGGTCAGGGTGTACTGCAGGGTGTGGTCGTCCAAAGCCTTGATGCCCACGGTGGAGAAGTCAGTGGTCTCGCCGTTGACATAGGCATCGGTGCCCACGATGTTGGCGCAGCCCTGGCACAGCAGGTACTCCAGGCCGCCCATGGCGTCCAGAACGTGCTGCATACCGGCGACGAAGTCGTCAGCAACCAGGTCAGCAACGTAGCGGCCCTGGTTGTCAACCCAGGTAACGCCCTCACGGAGGTGGAAGGTGTAGGTCAGGCCGTCCTCGGAGACTTCCCAGCTCTCAGCCAGAGCGGGCTGCAGCTGGTTCTCCATGTCGTACTCGGCCAGGGAGTCGAAGGTGTTGACCAGCATCTCAGTGTCAGCGGCGTTGGAGGTAGCCATGCAGTCCCAGGTGTTGGGGTCGGCGTCGAAGTAGTAGCCCATGGTGTTCTTCAGAGTGTAGCCCTGCTCCTGCAGATAGGACTTAACCCACTCCTCGTACTCACCGGTGCCAACCAGCTCGTTCCACTTCTCACGCATAGCCTGAACGTCGGAGGCCTTGATGGGCTCGGTGGTCAGGATGACGTCATGGTAACGATAGCGGTCATTGCCCCACAGGGTCAGGGTGTGGGAGTGGGGAGCCATACGGCTCATGCCGAAATAGCCGCCATTGGAGGTAGTGGGAATGAAGATGCCGGCGCCCAGGAGCTTAGCCTCGGCGATAGCCATCTTGGCAAACCGCACGCCAGTGCTGGTCTCAGCCATAGCCTCGTTGTAGTACTTCTCGAAGTCGCCCAGCACCAGGTCGTAAACAGCCTGGGACAGCTCGTCGTAGTCATCGGCGAGGTCGGCGAAAGGATCAACGTACTCACCAGAGGTGGTTTCCGCGGGAGCGGAAGTGGTAGCATCGCCGGAGGCGGTAGTCGCAGGTGTCTCAGGCTTGGCGCCGCAGGCAGCCAGTCCCAGAACCATGGACAGCACCAGAAGCATGCTCATGATCTTTGCGAACTTTTTCATTTTGAAAAAATCCTCCCTTTCTTAAATATATGACGACCGCTTTTGAAAGCGGGAGCCAACATATCCGTCATTTCCTCTTTGGAGGAAACTTTAGGAAGCAGCGGCATCCAAGCCTCCCTGAAGCCTTGGATACCCTCACTTTTTCCTTTTCTGTACTCGTTTATTATGCACTGTCCGCCCCAGAAAGTCAACTGTTTTTTTGAGCAGTCCGATGTTTATAGGGATTTTAATAGGAATCCTGCAATTTCTGTGCATTCTTTGTGCATTTTCTACAGTTTTAACTTCTGTTTTCGCAATTCTGCGGGGCCCTTCCGGCCGAAAAAAATAAATATGATTTATTATACTGCATTCGCGGCTTTTCGTCAAGACGGTGCGTTCAACAGATTACGCAGTTTTTCATGAATATTATTCATTTATTAATTTAAATATTTATTGAATATTTGCCACGTATGTTTGGATATTTCCTGTTTTATACGGCATCTTTGTGCGTTTTCCCATATAGGGCAGGCTCACTTTTTTCATTTGTTGTATAAATAACCTATTGACGATGAATAATATTCGGTGTATAATGCACCCATCATCTTCCTTGCATCGGCAAGGTAATTAAAAGAGGAGTGTGTAATTATGAAAAAGGTATTTGCGATCGTATTGGCATCCCTTCTGATTCTCGGAATGTTCACCGCCTGCGGGGCGAAAGATGACTCTGCCCTCCAGACCGTGGAAAAAGGCAAGCTCATCATGTCCACCAACGCCTCCTTCCCTCCCTATGAAATGACCACCGACGACGGCGGCTACGCCGGCATCGACGTGGATATCGCCGGAGCCATCGCTGAGAAGCTGGGTCTTGAGCTGGTAGTTGACGATATGGACTTCACCGCCGCACTGCTGGCTGTGCAGCAGGGCAAGAGCGACATTGTCATGGCCGGCGTCTCCGTGACCCCCGAGCGGGAACTGGTTATGAGCTTCAGCGACAGCTACGCCACCGGCATCCAGAAGGTCATCGTCAAGGAAGGCTCCGATGTGACCATGGATAATCTGGGCGAGAAAATGATCGGCTGCCAGCAGGGCACCACCGGTTACATCTACGCCTCCGACACCCCCGAGAACGGCGGCTACGGTGAGGACCACGTCATCGCTTACGACAACGGCGC
>DVJG01000029.1 GCA_018710805.1 Candidatus Faecousia faecipullorum | reverse complement strand
TTTATGCCATTACTGGTTGGCCATTTCCTTCAGGGCGTCCTTGCGGCTGAAGTTGGCCCGGCCCTTTTCGTCGAAGCCCATGAACTTCACCCAGGTCATGTCGCCCAGGTTCAGCACGTCTTCCACCTTCTCCACCCGGCGGTTTTCCAGCTTGGAGATGTGAACCATGCCGTCATGGCCGGGAGCGATTTCCACGAAGGCACCGATGGGCAGAATCCGCACGACCTTGCCGTAGTACAGCTTGCCCACCTCGGGGACGAAGCAGATGTCGTCCACCATCTTCTTGGCGGCGTAGGCAGCGGCGGAGTCCACAGCGGAGATAAACACGCTGCCGTCGTCGTCGATGTCCACCTTGGCGCCGGTGTCGGTGCAGATCTTCTGGATGGTCTTGCCGCCGGAGCCGATGACCTCCCGGATCTTGTCCACGGGAATCTTCATGGAGATCATCTTGGGAGCGTACTCGCTGACCTCGGCCCGGGGAGCGGGGATGGCCTTGAGAATCACCTCGTCCAGAATCTCCAGACGGGCTTTCCGGCAGCGCTCCAGAGCGTCGGCAATGATTTCCATGGTCAGGCCCTTGTTCTTCAGGTCCATCTGAATGGCGGTGATGCCCTCGGTGGTGCCTGCCACCTTGAAGTCCATTTCGCCGTGGAAGTCCTCGACACCCTGAATGTCGGTGAAGGTTCTCCACTCGCCGGTCTCCTGGTCGGAGATCAGACCGCAGGAGATGCCTGCAACGGGCCGCTTAATGGGCACGCCGGCGTCCATCAGAGCCAGAGTGGAGCCGCAGATGGAGCCCTGGGAGGTGGAGCCGTTGGAGGAGAGAACCTCGGACACCACACGGATGGCGTAGGGGAACTCCTCAACGGAGGGAATCACAGGCAGCAGAGCCTTTTCCGCCAGAGCGCCGTGGCCGATTTCCCGGCGGGAGGTGGAGCGGGCAGCACGGGCTTCGCCGGTGGAGAAGGCGGGGAAGTTGTAGTGATGGATATAGCGCTTGGTGTCCTCGGGGTAGATGGTGTCCAGCTTCTGGGCGGCGGACAGGGTGTTCAGGGTGCAGATGGACAGCACCTGCGTCTGACCACGGGCGAAGAGGCCGGAGCCGTGGACCCGGGGAAGCACGCCCACTTCGGCGTCCAGGGGACGGATTTCGTCCATGCCCCGGCCGTCCACACGCTTGCCCTGGAGGAGCCACTTCTTGACCACCTTTTTCTGCATCTTGTACAGGCAGACCTCAATGTGGGTCTCGAAGTCCTCGTACTTCTCGCCGAACTTCTCCTGGAAGTCCAGACGGGCAGCGGTGAGGCGCTCTTCCCGGACGTTCTTGTCGGGGGTGTCCAGAGCGTACTCGATCTGGTTAAGGCCGTAGGCCATGAGGTCGTCCAGCAGGTCGTGGTTCACGGCGGCCTTCTCGAAGGTGAACTTGGGCTTGCCGATTTCGGCCACAATGCCGTTGATGAACTTCACGATTTCCATGTTGGTCTCGTGGGCAATGCGGATGGCCTCGTAGACAATGGCCTCGGGAGCTTCGTTGGCCTCGGTCTCAATCATGACCACCTTCTCGAAGGTGGAGGAGATGCACACGAAGCAGTCGCAGGCCTCCCGCTCGTCGGCGGAGGGGTTGATAATATACTTGCCGTTCAGGTGAGCCACATTGGTGGTGGCCACGGGTCCGTTCCAGGGCACGTCGGAAGTGGCGATGGCAATGGAGGCGCCCAGGGAAGCCACGATTTCCACGGGGTTGTCGTAGTCGTTGGCGAGAACGGTGCAGGTGACAACGGTGTCGTTGCGGAGCTCCTCGTCAAAGAGGGGACGCATGGGCCGGTCGATGATCCGGCTGTTGAGGATGCCCCGCTCAGAGGGCTTGCCCTCCCGGCGGTTGAAGGAGCCGGGAATCCGGCCCACGGCGTACATCCGCTCCTCAAACTCGATGGTCAGGGGGAAGTAGTCGATGCCGGCCTTGGGAATGGGGTTGCAGGTGCAGGTGGTGAGCACCACGGTGTCGCCGTAGCGGCAGATGCACTCGGCGTTGGCAAGCTCTGCCACCTTTCCGGTTTCCACGGTAAAGGGACGGCCGCCGATTTCCATCTCGTAGACATGATGGTTGGGGTACTGTTTGCGGGTGATCATGATTTACCTCCTAGATCGTTTTTTGTCTCGGGAGGTTTAGCACTTGAAACTGCCGTTAAGGATTAACGGTACTTTCAACTGCTAAATGATCTCCCGAAAAGTTGTAATTGCAGAAAAGGGGCGACTGATGTCGCCCCTTTTATAGCCTGGAAGAAAAGGATTGGAAATGTTTTTGCCGGGGCGTATACCTGGCAAAAAATCCCTTTCAGACGGCACTTACATGGCGCTGTCCGAAATCCCTCCGGCCGAAAGTCCCACAGGGGATTCTGGCCAAATTACTTACGGATACCCAGCTTGGCAATCAGGGCACGGTAACGGTTGATGTCCTTCTTGGCCAGGTAGTCCAGCATATTGCGGCGCTTACCGACCATCATCAGCAGGCCCCGGCGGGAGTGGTTGTCGTGCTTGTGGACCCGCAGGTGCTCGGTGAGCTCGTTGATGCGGGCGGTGAGGATGGCAACCTGAACCTCGGGGGAACCGGTGTCGCCTTCGTGAGTTGCGTTCTCCAGGATGACCTGGGTCTTCTTTTCCTTCTGGATCATGGAATGTTTCCACCTTTCAAAAATATTGCCCGAAAGCCAAGCTGGGGTCAGTGGAACCGCATTGCGTTTGTCCCGCAGCTGAGCAGTGGGTGTGCTTGGCATGAGGCCAGCCCTATTATTCTACCACAGTATTTTGCAAATGTAAAGGTTTATTTTTCATTCGGCGCATTCGGCGGTAATTTTCTAACTTTCCCCTGGAAAAAATGGAAGGCAGAATGGCTCCCCTGCGTTTTTTGGGGCTGCCCGCTGCAGGGGAGGCATAACTGCCTCCCCTGCAAAGCATGGTACTGTGATTATCTCGGCTTTCTCCCAATGTCGATGTGAATCTGAATGGACATGAGCCTTTCAAAGGCCATCATGCGGTATTTTTCATCCATGCGGTTGGCCACAATGGTGAGAATCTGGCCCCATTCCTCGGCGGTGCGTTTTCCCGTGGCTGTGGAGACAAGGTAGGGACAGGGGTCCATTTTCCGCCGTCCGAAGGCGAAGGCAAAGGGCTTCAGCACCCCAAGGGCCAGGGCGTAGGGGGCGTAGTTGAAGAAATAGTCCGGGTCGTTTTCCAGCAGACGGCTGATGTCGTACCGGGGCATCCGCTTGGCATACTTCCGGAAGCCCAGGACCATCTCCGCCTCGTGACGGCCCAGCTTGCTGCGGCGTCCGCCGTAGGCCGCCAGATACCCGATGAGAATCTGACCCAGGCTGCACCCCAGAGGGATGAACACCTGTTTGCAGGAGAATCCCAGAATCACCCACAGCAGGAAGGAGGCCAGGGCATAGTATAGCGGCAGCTTGCCCCGGAGGAAAATGCGATAGGCGCCGCCCTGCATGAGCCAGGCCGTGGGCAGGGCGATAATGGACAGCAAAATGGAGAGAATAATCTGCAGGGCGAAAATCTCCGTCATGTTCATGGTCACGCAGATGGCGCAGAAAACCTGGGAAATGCAGGCCATGCAGCGGAAAATCTTAATGGCCCCCACGCTGCCTTTATAGAGAACCCGTTCGCTGGGGTGCATATTGGATACCTTCCGGCAGAGCTTGGCGTAGGCGTTGCCCGTGGCATCCACCAGGGTCCTTTCCCCGAAGAGCAGGGAAAAGACCTTGTTTTCAAATTGGCTGCGCTCATTTCCCATGTCCATGCGGCGCCGGAGAAGCACCCGGCTTCCCTGCATTTCTATGAGGATGTAGCCCAGCTGGGCCCAGGAAAAGACCATGGCTGTGAGATCGCCGCCGGCCATGGTCAGGCGGCAGCCCATCTCTCCTGCGGTGATGCCCTCCGGCGGGGTGACGCTGCGGACGCCCTTCACAGGCAGGCTTGCCAGGAAAATGAGCCAGTACACAAGGGCCACGCCGAAGCAGATGAGCATGGGAATCAGCTCGGGGTTGCCCTCCCGGATGTAGGTGCTGACGGATTTGAACATATCCTTGGGCACGATCATGGTGACCACCACGCCGTCGTGGTCGTGGAGGGTTTTGGTGCTGGTGGCGATGATCTGGGAGCCGGAGACCTTGGCATTCAGGTCCGAGGCCAGGGAACCCTGGCGGTAGGTGGAATAAAACTCCGGGTCGCTGGTGAGATTGCCCTGGGGCAGGGTAATGGTGAAGGAGAGGTTTTCAATGGGCAGCTCAAAGCCGTTGAGCAGAGGCAGGGTCAGCAGGAGGTCCGGGGTTTTTTTCCCGTTTTCCTCCTCGGTGGTCTCATTGGTTTTCTCGTCGGTTTTCGGGGCCACTTTTACGACCTCGGGCAGGGTGTAGCTGATCTGAATGGGGGCCTCGCCAACGTAGTCCCGGGTAATGCGGCTCAGGTCCACGTCCAGGACGTTGCCGTTGCGGGTGACGGAGGCGTTGAAATTGTTCAGGGACACGTTTTTTGCACCCAGGGGCAGAGGAAAATAAAGGGTGCTTCTGGGCTCCTCCATCCGCAGATTGATGCCCATGTTCACGGTGGCGTCGCCGTCGTTGTTCACGGAGACCTGGATATCCACCCGGCTGGCGGCGCTCTCCGCCTGGGCCGCAGGAACCAGACTCCCCAGGAGCACAACACAGAGCCCAAGAGAAAAAAGAATAGAAAACAGCCGCTTCAAGGCGAGGCCTCCTTTGCGTCAATGATAAATATCCCCCAGGGGAGAGGTTCATCTGTCCTTCCGTGCATAAACCAGACAAGGATGGCGAAGGCTTTCCCCTTGGGTCAGGCCCATTGCCCGCGCTTTACAGACGATTTTTGTAGATTCTCTCTCATTTTATCATACCTTCCCCCTGAATGCAAGGGTAAGACCCAGGAGGAAAAACCTGGGTCTTTCAAAAAAATTAAAAAATTAGGGGAAGACATTTGGGGAAAATTGTGCTATACTAATGAAGAAACCTCTGAATAAATCGTCTTCGGCTGGGCAGCGAATCTTTTGCCCCATCCGTGCAGTTCTGAAAACAGGAAATCCATACAGGATTCCTCTATTTTCAGAACCTTCGTCTGCGCCAAAATCTTTTGCTGCCAGCGCTTGCCGATTTAAT
>DVJG01000028.1 GCA_018710805.1 Candidatus Faecousia faecipullorum | reverse complement strand
TCATTGAGTGATGGAACGGTGACAGCCTACATCAACACTGTTTCCCGCATCAAGAAGCATCCCATTGGAAAACGCAAGCTCAAGACGGTAACTTCCGACCATCTGCAAAGCTATATGGATTTGTTGAGCTTCGGTGGGACAGACCCTGATGGGAAAACTGTTGAGGCATTGAGTAAAGGATCGCTGGGCCAGTATTCAGCGGTGCTTCAAAACTCTTTCAGATTTGCGGTTTTTCCCAAGCGGCTGATTACTTTCAATCCGATGCAGTATGTGGTGAAGCGGATTAAAGGTGATGAATATGAGCTGTTCACTGAAGATGGTACAGGCGACCTTCCTGCTGAAACGCCGACAATCTCCCATGAGCAGTATTTGGCACTGAACGAGCTTCTGAAGAAAAAACACAATCCCGCGTTACTGCCTATTCAGATCGCCTATTTCGCCGGGCTTCGTATCGGTGAGGTGTGCGGGCTGACCTGGCAGGACATCGACCTGAAGGAACAATGCCTCACCATTCGCCGGAGTATGCGGTATGACTCCGTAAGGAAGAAAACACAGATCGGCCCCACAAAGCGTAAGAAAATCCGTACTGTGGATTTCTGCGACACCCTGGCGGCTATCCTGCGGGAAGCCAAAAAGGAGCAAATGCTGAACAGCATCAAATATGGACCGCTGTACTCACAAAACTACTACCGCATCGTCAAGGAAAAGAACCGCACCTACTATGAGGTCTATTCCTTGCCCCGGACAGAGACACCACCAGAAGGTTACACCCAGGTTTCCTTCGTCTGCCTGCGGTCCGATGGAGCTTATGAAGCCCCTGCAACGGTCAGCAGTGTGTGCCGATACTCCCGAAAGAAGATCGGGGATATGGATGATTTTCACTTCCATCTGTTGAGGCATACATATACGACCAACCTTCTCTCCCACGGGGCGGCACCCAAGGATGTGCAGGAGCTGCTGGGACATTCTGATGTAAGTACCACGATGAACATTTACGCCCACGCCACCAGAGAGGCCAAGCGAACTTCCGCAAGGCTACTGGATAAGGTTGTAGGGACGGCCTGAAAAAAGTTTCCCTCATTTCTTCTCGCAAGGGAAAAAATGAGGGAAAAGGGCCAAACCGAGGTGGCGAAAACGCTGGGAACACCAGTGTTTTCAAGGGGTATAGAAATTTTAACTGAGAAAGGTGAATTGCTCCGAAGGAGCAAGAGAGGCCACCCTGGGGTGCGCCCCGGCAGAAAACGGATTGGACTCTATTTGCCGCCAACGGCGGCAAACTCTGCGAGGCTTTTTTGGCACACCATAAAAAAATGGACAAGTGATTGAAACTTGCCCATTTTTTCTGTATACTGAAAGGAACCAGGAAAGGGAGGCTTCCTTATGAAACGGCAGAATTACATCAGCTGGGACGAATACTTCATGGGCATCGCCAAACTGGCGGCCCTTCGCAGCAAGGACCCCAGCACCCAGGTGGGGGCCTGCATCGTGTCCCAGGACAATATCATCATCTCCACAGGCTACAACGGCATGCCCAAGGGCTGCTCCGACGACGAATACCCCTGGTCCCGGGAGGGGGGAGAGACCAAGTACCCCTATGTGGTCCATGCGGAGCTCAACGCCGTCCTCAACGCCAACGGCCGGGACCTGCGGGGGAGTAAATTGTACGTGGCCCTTTTCCCCTGCAACGAGTGCGCCAAGGCCATTATCCAGAGCGGCGTGAAGGAGGTCTATTACCTCTCCGACAAGTACGCCGATTCCATGTCCACCCTGGCGTCCAAAAGAATGCTGGACTCCGCCGGGGTCAAGTACACCCAGCTTCGGACCAATCTGAATGAAATCACCCTGAGCTTTGTGCCCGAGGAGGAGCTTAAATAGCAGGGAAGGGGATTTCCCTGTTCTGTAGGGGAGGGATTTATCCCTCCCTGAATGCAAATCCGGGGAAACGATTCAGGGAGGCATGAATGCCTCCCCTACTTTTTAAAAACTTATTTCTTCTCCGCGTTCAGCGCATCCACCACAATGTCCTTGTAGGGATTGCAGATCACGGTTTTATAGGTGTGGTAAATCACCATCCCCGGCTTGCCGCTGGGGACTTTTTTTACCTGCTTCACCGATGTCACGTCCACGGGAACGTTCTGGCCCTTTCCCGCCTCGGAATAGTAGGCAGCCAGCTGGGCGGCCTGGGTCACGGTGTCGTCCGGCGGCACCCTGCCGCCGCAGGAGATAATCACGTGGGCCCCGTGAACCTTGGAGGCGTGGCACCAGATGTCATCCTTCCGTGCCAGGCGGAAGGTCAGCTCGTCGTTCTGGCGGTTGTTCCGGCCCACGTAAATGGGGAAGCCGTCGGTGGATTCAAAGCTCATGGGCTGGAGCTTCGGGGTCTTCAGCCGTTTTTTCCCGCTGTCCAGCCGCACATAGCCCCCATCCCAGAGCTCCCGGCGGATTTCCTCCAGCTCCGCCTCGGTTTCCGCCCGGTCCAGCTCCTCCAGGACGCTTTGCAGGTAGGCAAGCTCCCCCCGGCCCAGCTCCAGCTGATGGGTCAGCTCCTTTTCGGCGTTTTTCATCCGGGTGTAGTCCTTATAATACTTCGCCGCATTCTGCTGGGGAGAGAGCAGGGGACTTAAGGGGATCTCAATGAGGGCCATATTCTCGTCGTAAAAGTCCTCGCAGGAGACCGTCCGCTGGCCCTTGGTGATTTTGTGGAGGTTCGCCGTGAGAATGTCCCCCAGCTGCCGCAGGCGCTCCCGGTCGTAGGTGGCTTCCAGCTCCTTTTCCTGGTTGGCCAGCTTCCGGGTCAGCCGGGAGACGTGGTTCTGGACGGCTTTCCGGACGGCCTGGCCCTTCTGGCGCATGGCGTCTCTCCGGTCCCGGAGGGTGTAAAAGCTGTCCAGCAGAGCGCCGAAGCTCTCCGCTTCCACCCAGGTCCCGTACTGCCGGATGGGGCAGAAGGCAAACTGCTTGGGGGTGCCGTCGGCCTGGACATAGCAGCAGGGCCTGGGGTGGCTCAGGTGCTCCCGGAAGAACAGGGCGAGCCTGTCCGCCACGTCCTCCTGACAGGCGCTGACTCTGGCGTCGGTACTGCCTGCGGCGTACAGCGCCGCCTCCCGGCACACCAGGGGGGACAGGCCTCCCAGCAGGTCCATGAGGCGCTCCGAGAGAATGTCCGGCCCCGGGGCCTTCAGAAGGTTTTCATAATCCAGCTCATCCCGGGGGTTCAGCTTCTTTACCTGCTCGGGGGCCTGGTACATTAGCCCCGGCAGAGCCGGCCGTTTGGCGCTCTCATCCAGGCCGATGCGCCGCAGGCAGTCCAGAATCCGCCCCTCGGGGGATAATAGATACAGGTTGCAGGTCCGGCCCATGAGCTCCGCCACCAGGGTTTTCTGCACGGGAAAGCCCATTTCGTCGGTGCAGTCGAAGGTGAAATTCACGCACCGCTCCATGGGAAGCTGGGAAACGGCCGTGAGCTTGGCTCCCAAAAGGTGCTTTCGCAGGAGCATACAGAACATAGGCGGCTCCGCCGGATTTTCCGGGGAGGCGGCGGTGAGATGGAGCCGGGGCGCCGTGGGATTGGCCGCCAGCAGAAGCTTTTCCCGGCCTTCCCGGCACCGGATGTGCAGAATCAGGGTGTCCCGGCTGGGCTGGTGGATTTTGTCCACCCGGCCCCCAAGACAGCGGTCCCGGACTTCATCCAGCACCGCCGACAGAAAAAACGCGTCAAATGCCATAGGTTCTCCTTACAGAATGGTTTCCATAACAACTTTCTGCGGTTTCAGACCGCACTTTTCGTAAAACGCCATGGCCCGGTCATTGCCGCACCAGACGTTCAGTGTCACGGCGTCGCAGCCATGCTCCCGGGCCCAGGCAAGCACCGCATCATAGAGGGCCTTGGCAACGCCCTTGCCCCGGACCCCTTCGTCCACGCAGAGGTCGTCGATGTACAGGTTTTTCCGGTCCGCCAGGGCGCCGTCCTGTTTGACCTCCTGGAAAATACAAAAGGCGTAGCCCAGCATGGCGTCCCCCTCCATGGCGGCGAACACAGGCCGATTGGGGTCCCTCAGAAGGGCAGAAAGGGCGGCTTCGTCATATTTCTGGGCGCCTGCCCGGAAGATGTCCGGGCGAATTTCGTGGTGGACCTGGCCCACCTGACGCAGGAGCCGGATGAGGCCGGGAATGTCCTCTTTTGCAGCAAAGCGAATGGTCATGGTATTCCTCATTTCTCCCGGAGCTTGATGCCGTAATTGCCTCTGGCCCCGGTGACATAACCCCGGATGATTTCGTAGTCCTTGCCGTCAATGGTCACGGCATCGTCCCCGGTGAAGGTGCAGACGGAGCCGTTTCCTTCGCAGAACTTCGTAACAGCCGCCTGGGTCCGCACCACGTCGGGGTAAATCCAGGTCTCGTCATAGGGAATCCAAATGGCCTTTTTGAAACATTTCCACATAAAAATGCTCCTTTCAGAATACTTCGGGGCCCTGTTTCCGGTTCCCGTTTTTGTCAAAATGTCTGCGAAGGGCCCGCTCCGTAACGGCGATGGAAATCAGCAGGGGAATGATCTGAAGGCAAGTCACCGCACCGCAGACCCCTCCCACCGTGTCTTCCCCGGAGCCCAGAACCAGCAGCATGGGAACCGCCGAAATGGGGGACAGAATCAGCCCCCAGCGGAACCATAATTTTCCCATGTACCGATTGGCAAAGTCCCAGGTGTCCTGGTTTTTCATGGACATGGTGGTCCGGTAGCCGGAAATGTGGCTGATCTTCTTCGGCGGGTACTTTCCATAGATAAACCCCAGCACAATCATAATCAGGGGAATCAGAAGCACCATCCCAAGGGAATAAATCCAGAAACCCATACTGCACCCTCCTTTTTTCCTATCATAGCACAGTTTCCCCAAAAGGTAAAGCCGGGGTTGAGAATGGGCATAAAATCTGGTACTATTATGGCAAAAGGGGAGATTTCATGGATTATGTAAACTGTAAATTGTGCCCCAGGGCCTGCGGCGTGGACCGCACCCGGGGAGAGCGGGGCTTCTGCCGATGCCCGGACACAGCACTGGTTGCCAAAGCCATGGTCCACAAGTGGGAGGAGCCTGCCCTGGCAGGGGCCGGAGGAAGCGGCACCGTATTTTTCGGCGGGTGTACCCTGGGGTGCAGATACTGCCAGAACGCCGCCATCAGCGGGGGCCCTGTAGGAAAGGCCATGGACTCCGTCGGCCTGCGGGCAGTTTTTGAGGACCTCATTGCCCAGGGGGCGGAAAACATCGACCTTGTGACCCCCACCCACTTTCTGCCCACCATTCTGCCCGCCCTGAAACCCAGGCTCCCGGTGAGCGTGGTCTACAACTGCGGAGGCTACGAACAGGTGGAAACCCTGCGGGAAATGGAAGGAGCCGTGGACATCTACCTGCCGGACCTCAAATACGCCGACGCCGCTCTGGCAAAGCAGCTCTCCGGGGCGGAGGACTACTTTCCCGTGGCCTGCGCCGCCATCCGGGAAATGGTCCGCCAGACGGGGCCCATTTGCTGGGAGGGGGACCGGGTGAAGCGCGGCACCATTGTCCGCCATCTGATTCTGCCGGGCCATGTGGAAAACTCCCTGCGGGTTCTGGACTGGCTGGGGGAGACCTTCGCCCCGGGGGAAATCCTGGTGAGCCTTATGA
>DVJG01000237.1 GCA_018710805.1 Candidatus Faecousia faecipullorum | reverse complement strand
ATGGGCATCCTGCTGAAAGACAAGGACGGGGAGCTGATCTACGAGGGCCCCGCTCCCAAGGACGGCGGCCAGGGTTTCCTGGCAAATGACCAGGGGGAACTGGTATTCTTCTCCTCTCTGGATGCCGAAGGCATCACCGTGGAAGTCAAAGAAGCGGCGGAAGCTGCCCAGCGGGCGGCAGAGGCTGCCCGGATCGCCGCGGAAGAGGAAGCCCGCCGTGCCGCAGAGGAAGCTGAGAAAAACGAGGACGGCGAAGAGACCGACGAAACCTCCGAAAACAGCGACGAACATTCCGAAGAGACCCAGGATGTAACCTCAGAGGAGGAAACCAAAGACGAAAGCGCAGAGGCGGAAACCCAGGCTGAAAACGCAGAAGGCGAGGAAACCAAAGCCGAGGATGGAGAAACCCAGGAAACCGCCGACGCTGCCGAAGTAACGGAAGAGACCGCGGCCCCCACGGAGGAGGCTGCCGCCGAAACCACGGCGGAAACCGAGGCCCCGGAGCAGACCCAGGCCACGGAAGACGACTATGTCATGGACCCCATGCTCACCACCATCATTGCCGGCAAGCCCCTCAGCGAATACGGCGTGGAGCACATGGACTATTGGGATTCCGAGACCTCCCAAAATATGCGGGCCACCTATGTCTACGTTCCTCTGCCGGAATACACCGTGGAGCTGTACATCGCCCCCAACGCCCAGCGGGATGCCCAGATGTATTCTCTGCTGCGGGTTCTGCGGAACTTCCGCAACGACCTGTTCCTGGCCCTGGGCGTCAGCGCCCTGGCCTTTGCCGTGACGGCGGTGTATCTGTGCTGTGCCGCCGGACACAAGCCCAAGGTGGAGGAAGTGAGGGTCGGAGGCCTGAACCTCCTGCCCCTGGACCTGTACCTTGGCCTGGTGGGCCTGGGCGGTACGGGCACCGTGGCTATCTGCATAGAAGGACTCGGATTCTGGATGCGGGACAATGTGTTCTATGGAGGCATTCTCCTGCTGGGCCTTGGATATGTGATGAGCCTGCTCATCGTGGGCTTCCTGTTTGCCCTGGTGGCCCAGTGCAAGGTACCGGGTTACTACTGGATTAAAAACACCCTTTGCGGCCGGATTCTGATGCTGGGCGTGAAGATCCTGGCCTGGTTCTGGCATCTGGTTATGGGCCGTATTTTCCCGGCCATTGGCCGTATGATTCGGGGCATGGGCCAATTCCTGAAAAACACCCTGGACCGGGCCCTGAACCTGCTGCCGCTGACCTGGCAGTGGCTCCTGGCGGGGGCTGCCCTGGTGCTCACGGCCTTCCTCTGCGGCATCAGTCAGAGCTTTGCAGGTTTCCTGCTGGCGCTGCTGCTCTGCGGAGCCCTGGTCTTCTATGGGGCCAAGTGCTTCGGAACCCTGATGGAAAGCGCCCGCCGCATGAGCAAGGGCAACCTGAATACCAAAGTGGAAGACAAGAACATGGTGGGCAGCTTCAAGACCTTCGCAGGGGACCTGAACGCCCTGGCGGACGTGGCTGTGGTGGCGGCTCAGAAACAGCTCCGGTCCGAGCGCATGAAGACCGAGCTCATCACTAATGTCTCCCACGATATCAAGACCCCCCTTACCTCCATTATCAACTATGTGGACCTGCTGCAAATGCCCCACAGCCAGGAGGAGGAACAGACCTATCTGGAAGTGCTGGCACGGCAGTCCCAGCGGCTTAAGAAGCTGATTGAGGACCTGATGGATATGTCCAAGGCCTCTACCGGAAATATGACGGTTGACATTATGGAGATTGACGCCGTGGAGGCCGTGAACCAGGCCCTGGGCGAGTTCGCCGGAAAGCTGGACGCCGCCATGCTGACTCCCATGTTCCGGCACACGGAACCCACCGTACCTATGATGGCGGACGGAAAGCTCACATGGCGAGTGCTCAGCAATCTGCTGAGCAATGCCGTCAAGTATGCCCTCCCCGGCACCCGGCTGTACCTGGACCTCATGACCGCCGACGACAAGGTGGTGCTGTCCCTCAAGAACATCTCCAGAGAAGAGCTGAACGTTGACGCAGGAGAGCTTATGGAACGCTTCGTAAGAGGCGACGATTCCCGGAACACCGAAGGCAGCGGCCTGGGGCTGAACATCGCAAAGAGCCTGATGGAGCTGCAAAAGGGCGAGCTGGAACTGCTGGTAGATGGGGACCTCTTCAAGGTGACGCTGATCTTCCCCAAAGCATAAGGAGCTTTGCCTATGAAACAAATTTCCCTGATTCTGATTTTGGCCCTGCTGGTGACGCTGGCAGCCTGCGGGAAACAGGCCTCTGTCATGCCCACGGAACCGGAAACCGTCGCTTCGGAGCCTCAGACCCTGCCGGAGGCGGAAACCTTCTCCGTGGAGCCCCAGACCCTGAAGGGCTATGCCCTGACGCCGGATGGAGATTCGGTGCCGGTGCAGCTGACCATGCAGGTGGAGGACGTCCGCAAAGGGGAGGAGGCCGAAAAAACATTGGCGACTCCGGTGTGGAGCTGCCTGAACCCCCCGAGGGCAAGGAGTACATTTACATTCTTCTGAATGTGAATTACGACGACGGCGAAATGGACCCCTTTTTCTTCTATGAGAATTACCCCGCCAGCTGGGCGGAGGCCAGGGTCCACTTCAACGTCCCCGGGGACAGCGGCAACAATGAGGATGTGACATCCCTTCTGCAAAATCCCATCTGGGGCAGCACCCCGGATTCCTACGGTATTTACAGCCGGGAGCTGACTGTCGGCGTGAACTTCTCCGGGGAAATTGCCTTCCTGCAGGACGTCGGCAACACCCAGCCCCTTATCTTTGAAGGATACGGCCAGGTGCTGAAATTCGCAATTCAGTAATTTTTTACAGCAAAAAAGGAGAGGCGTCAGCCTCTCCTTTTAAACTGTCGAAAAACCCCTGCGGGCTTTTCCGACCAGCTTTTGCAGTCTGCTGCGCGCATAATTTGTCCCCCGATGGGGGACAAATTCCACACTTGCAGCCTGAGAAGTGTTTTCTGCCAGGTACACGCCCCGGCAGAAAACGGCTCAAACTTTATTTGCCGCCAACGGCGGCAAACTCTGCGAGGCTTTTTTGACAAGCTGAAAGGAGAGGCCTCGGCCTCTCCTTTCAGTTTATTTTGTTCAGGCCTCCGGTTTT
>DVJG01000236.1 GCA_018710805.1 Candidatus Faecousia faecipullorum | reverse complement strand
CTACGTCTATCCCCTGCCAAAACCCGGATTTGACATCATTCCCATGTGGATCGCCGACATGAATTTCCCTGTGGTTCCCACGGTCCAGCAGGCCATGGTTGACCGCATCAGCCACCCAATCTTCGGCTACTTTAGCCCCAGCAAAGAGTATTTTGACTCCATTATCCGCTGGCAAAAGGACCACAACGGTGTGGAAGGCCTCCAAAGCAAGCACATTGGCTACGAAAACGGCGTGCTCGGCGGCGTTGCCACTGCCCTTTCCGTCTGCTGCTCCCGGGGAGACAAGGTGCTTCTCCACGCACCTACCTATATTGGCTTTACCAACACCCTTCGGGACAATGGCTATGAAATCGTCCACTCCCCTCTCCGTCTGGATGAAAACGGCGTCTGGCGCATGGATTACGCCGATATGGAGAAAAAGCTCAAAGAGCAGAAGATTCATGCCGCCATTTTCTGCTCTCCCCATAACCCCTGCGGCCGTGTCTGGGAAAAGTGGGAAATTGAGGAGGCCATGGCCCTGTACAAAAAATACGATGTGACCGTGATTTCCGACGAAATCTGGAGCGACATCATCCTGCCGGGACACAAGCACATCCCCACCCAGTCCGTCAGCGAGGACGCCAAAATGCGGACCGTGGCCCTCTACGCCCCTTCCAAAACCTTCAACCTGGCTGGCCTCATTGGAAGCTACCACATCATCTACAACGACAGACTCCGGGATCGCTGCGAGAAGGAAAGCTCCCTGTGCCGCTACAATGAAATGAACGTGCTGAGCATGCACGCCCTGATCGGCGCCTACCAGAAAGAGGGCTATGAATGGCTGGAGGAACTGCGGCAGGTGCTGGCAGAAAATGTAAATTACGCCTGCGATTACATTGAAAACCGCTTCTCCGGGGTTCAGGTCAGCCGCCCCCAGGGCACCTATATGCTGTTCCTGAACTGTGATGCGTGGCTGAAAAATCACGGAAAAACCCTGGATGAACTGTTGAAGCTGGGCTGGGATGCAGGTGTCATGTGGCAGGACGGTCGGGCGTTCAACGGCCCCGCCCACATCCGCATGAACCTGGCCCTGCCCAAAAGCCGTCTGGAAGAGGCCTTCCGCCGACTGGATACATACGTTTTTAATGCCTGACCGTTCCCCCGGGAGGAGGATGCAACTTGGCAGATTCCAACGCCACAAAGAGAGCCTTTGCCCATGCGCTGAAAACGCTCATGGACGAGACGCCTTTTGAAAAAATCAACGTGACCCAAATCTGCCAGCAGTGTGGCATGAACCGCAAAAGCTTCTACTACCACTTCAAAGACAAGTATGATCTGGTGAACTGGATTTACGACACAGAGTTCTTTGCCGTGGCGTCCCAGCAAACCTTCCGCGACAGCTGGGATTTCATTTTAGAGCTTCTGCAATACCTCTATGAAAACCGGAAATTCTATCGTAAGGCCCTGCGAATGACCGGGCAGAATTCCTTCCCCATCCACTTCCGGGAGGTGCTGCTGCCCCTCATCGACAATCGGCTGCGGCAGGTCATAACCGGGGCGGACATTCAGGAATTCCACATCAACTTTTTCGCCGACGCCTTTGCCTGCGCCATCGGTCGGTGGCTGATGGACAAAAACCTTTTGCCGCCGGAGGAATTTCTGCGTATGCTCCGCTCCTGCATCGAAAACGCCTCCGAAAGCCTGCATCGGAATTTGACGGAACAATAAAAATCGGGACGCTCCTGACTGCGGGAGCGTCCCGGTTTTATGCTATCCAGTTTTCCAGGAAAATGGCCAAATCCCGGGCGCTGTTGGGGTTAATCTCCCGGCGCTGACAGGAAACCATATTCTCTGCATTGGGCCTTTGTTCCAGGGTTTCCAGGGCGGAAATCAGTTCCCGTTTGCTGTCCCCTACCCGCAGGCTCATGCCCCAGGCTTCAAAGAAGGCAGCGTTTTTTTGCTCACAGCCGGGAATGGGAGAAATGTGAATCAGGGGAATCCCTGCCACAGCCGCCTCCGTGGAGGTGAGCCCTCCGGGCTTTGTCATAATCACATCGCAAAGGGCCATGTATTCGGGCATTTTATCCGTGGAGCTGAGAAGCACCATCTGGGGGTCTCCGCCAAACTCCTTCAGCAGCTTCAGGTAGAGCTGCTGATGGCGGCCACAGATGGTGATGAGGGTGGTATCCGGTCGGTTTTTCAGATAATCCCGGAGATGCTCCATGGTGTCCCGGATGTTCCCTGCCCCGATGCTGCCTCCGGCAAGCAGAAGATAGTGGCGTTTTTTGTCCAGCCCCAGGGTTTCTGCGGCTTCCTCCCGGGAAATTTCCCGGGAAAAGTCCCCTTTCACCGGAATGCCAAAGGGCAGAAGCTTTTCCTCCGGGATGCCCCGGAAGAGGAAGTTTTCCCGGAGCCGCGGCGAGGGAATGACGTAGTAGTCGCAGTTCGTCTCCTCGGTGAAGGGGATGCAGGTGTAGTCCGTTGCGATGAAGACGGTTTTGGGAACAGGAACCCCTTTGGCTTTCAGATTCGTTAAAATCTCCGCCGGGAATACGTGGGGCATGAGAATCACGTCGCAGGGATTTTCCCGGAGGTACGTTTCCAGAACCCCACCCATGTTCTCGTTGACCCAGTAGACCGGGGAGTGGATGGGAAGTTTCCGGTAGAGCTCTCCCAGGCTGTAGACGCAGCCAAACATCCGCGGCGCCCGCTGAACCATGCCCACATAGGTATCGCCTACTTTTTTCCCCAGGCCGGGGCTTACCAGTTCGTAGGGGTCCAGCAGGCGGGCATGATGCCCCCGGGCTTCCAGCGCCTCCATGGCGGCGCGGCCGGCAGCATTGTGGCCGCCTCCTGTGCTGCAGGAGAGAATCAGTGCGTCCATAGAATTCTCACTTTCATGGCTTCTTTTTCTTCAATGCTGGTGACTAGGCGGTGCAGAACGGCGCCGGTAATAAGGAAAAAGCCCAGAATAACGCCGCCGCACTGGTGTGTCAGAAACATCCCGGCCAGAGCCGCCAGGTAGGTGCAGATGGTGCGGTGATAGTGGGGGGTGATGCGGATTATGGTGGAGAAGAGGAGAAACACGCCCGTAAGAATCGCCGCAGGCTCCCAAAGTCCCCCAAGGCCCAGAAGACAGCCGAAGGTGGTGGCGATGCCCTTGCCTCCGCGGAAGTCGGCAAACACCGGGAAGATATGACCCACCACGGGAGCCGCCAGCACCAACGCCA
>DVJG01000027.1 GCA_018710805.1 Candidatus Faecousia faecipullorum | reverse complement strand
GCCTTCCACATTGTGGACGCGGAGGAAGAGACATGATTCTGGGCATCACCGGCGGCAGCGGGTGCGGAAAGACCACGCTGCTGCAGCTGCTGAAGGAAAGAGGCGCCCTGATTCTGGACTGCGACGAGATTTACCATTCCCTTCTGCAAACCGACCAGGCCATGCTCCGGGCCATTGACGCCCGATTCCCCGGGGTGGTGGAGGACGGCGTTCTGCAGCGAAAAAAGCTGGGGAATCTGGTTTTTTCCGACAAAACCGCCCTGGCGGATTTGAACAAAATCACCCACGCTGCGGTGAAGGCCCAGGTGAAAAGGGCTCTGGAAACCCAGCCGGAGCTTGCCGCCATTGACGCCATCGCCCTCTTTGAAGGGGGACTGGCGGAACTGTGCGACGTTACCGTGGCCGTGACGGCGCCTCTGGAAGACCGGGTGAAGCGGCTCATGACCCGGGACCATATATCCGAAGCCTATGCAAGAGCCCGCATCGCCGCCCAGCATGAGGACGGCTGGTTCCGGCAGCGGTGCGGCTTCGTCCTTGCAAACGACGGCACCCGGGAGACCTTTTTCGACAAATGTCTTGCTTTTTTGCAGGAGTGCGGTATAATGGAACCATGAATTTCTGCAAAAAGGAGATATAAATATGACCACAGAAGAACTCCGGGAGTCCCTGCTCATGGCTCCGAAGAACGGTTATACCCGCCTGAACGATACCCAGAAGGCCGAGATGGAAGCCTACTGCAAGCGCTATATGGACTTCATGACCGCCTGCAAGACTGAGCGGGAAGCCACCAGCTGGGCCGTTCAGGAGGCCGAAAAGCTGGGCTTCAAGCCCTACACCATCGGCATGGCCGTGAACCCCGGCGATAAGATCTACTACAATAACCGGGGTAAGTCCATTGCCCTGGCCGTTGTGGGCACCGAGCCCCTCAGCGCAGGCGCCAACATCTGTGCCGCCCACGTGGACTCCCCCCGGCTGGACCTGAAGCCCAACCCCCTGTATGAGGATTCCGAGATTGCCTACTTCAAGACCCACTACTACGGCGGCATCAAGAAGTACCAGTGGCCCACCATCCCCCTGGCTCTCCACGGCGTGGTGTACCGCAAGGACGGCAGCGTGGTTACCGTCACCATCGGCGAAGAGGCTTCCGAGCCCATCCTCATGATTTCCGACCTGCTGCCCCACCTGTCTGCCGATCAGATGCAGAAGACCCTTGCCAAAGGCATCGAGGGCGAACAGCTCAACGTCATTCTGGGCACCACTCCCCTGGAAGGCGAGGGCTCTGACCTTGTTAAGCTCGCCATTATGAAGCTGCTGAACGAAAAGTACGGCCTCATCGAGGCGGATTTCCAGTCCGCAGAACTGACCATCGTCCCCGCAGGCCCCGCCCGGGAGGCAGGTCTGGATCGGAGCCTTATCAGCGCCTACGGTCACGACGACCGGGTCTGTGCCTACGCCGAGCTGGAAGCCCTGTTTGCCATCCAAAATCCCCGGAAGACCGCTGTCTGCATTCTGGCGGACAAGGAGGAGATCGGCTCCGTGGGCATCTCCGGTATGCGGAGCGAGTACTTTGAGCACTTCATGGGAGGCCTCTGCGACGCTCAGGGCGTGAAGCTGGAGGACTGCTTCGCCGCTTCCTTCTGCCTGTCTGCCGACGTGTCCAACGCCTTTGACCCCAACTTCCCGGAAACCTGCGAGCGCCGGAACAACTCTTTCCTGAACTACGGCGTTTCCATCTGCAAATACACCGGCGCCCGGGGCAAGAGCGGCGCTTCCGACGCCTCTGCCGAGGCCATGGGCCATGTGCGGACCACCCTAAATAATGCCGGCGTCATCTGGCAGATGGCTACCCTTGGCAAGATCGACCAGGGCGGCGGCGGCACCGTTGCTGCCGATATGGCCAACCGGAACATCGTCACTGTGGACGCAGGTGTTCCCGTACTTAGCATGCACGCCCCTCTGGAACTGGTTTCCAAGCTGGACTGCTACGAGACCATGCTGGCCTGCAAGGCAATTTATCTGGCATAAATCCAAATCCCGATGCCCGCCGCTTCAGCGGCGGGCATTTAGACTGTCGGAAAACCCCAGGGGGCTTTTCCGACAAAGGTTTGCAGCCTGCCGCGCGCATAATTTGTCCCCCCCATGGGGGACAAATTCCACACTTGCAGTCTGAGAGGTATTTTCCGCCAGGTACGCGCCCCGGCGGAAAATTCTTTGACTTTCTTTGCCGCCATGGGCGGCAAACTCTGCGAGGCTTTTTTGATAAGCTTGAAAATACCCGCCGCTTCAGCGGCGGGCATTTTCTGGGGGCAGAAGTTGACAAAATGTAAATTTTATGATATACTTTTGTAAGGTTTAACGGATTCGACTTTACTAAAAATTCCGCATAAACGCCAAAGGAGGCGGCAGTATGGTGAAAATCCTGGCCGTAGACGACGAGCGGCCCATAGCAGAGCTCCTGAGAGTGAGCCTGAACCGGGCGGGTTACGAATGCGTCTGCGCCTACGACGGTCTGGAGGCCGCCGACCGCATTGAAAAAGAGAGCTTCGACCTGATTTTGCTGGACGTGATGCTTCCCGGCATCGATGGCTTTGAGCTCATGGACTACATCCGTTCCACGGGAATTCCCGTGATTTTTCTCACGGCCAAGAACGCGGTCAGCGACCGGGTGAAGGGACTGCGTATGGGCGCCGAGGATTATATGGTCAAGCCCTTTGACATATTGGAGCTTCTGGCCCGGGTGGAGGGTGTTCTCCGCCGCCACGGAAAGCTGCAAACCATTCTAGAGGTGGGGGGCCTTCTCATCAATACCTCCTCCATGTCCGTGACCCGCCGGGGGGTGGAGATTCCCCTGACGAGAAAGGAATATGAGATTCTTCTGCTCTTCGCCCGGAACGTCGGTGCAGTGCTGTCCAAAAACGCCATTTATGAGCGGGTCTGGGGCGGCGAGTACCCGGACAGCACCCGGACCGTGGAGCTGCACGTCCAGCGGATGAAGAAAAAGGTGGGCTGGGACAACCGCATCAAGCCGGTCTACGGCATCGGCTACCGTTTGGAGGTGTGATATGAGCTACCGCCTGAAGCTCATTTTCACCATTGCCCTGCTGATTGCCGCAGCATTCAGCATCGGCGGCACCATTCTCATTACGGCGTCCTTCCAGGCATCTCTGGATGCCGAAACCCAGGCGGCGCTTCAAAGCTTTGAAACCGTCCGCAACACCCTGTACCTTCTCAACTCCATGGGGGCCAAGGCGGACTATGCAAGCTTAGGGGCTGCGCTGGAACAGATGGAGAACCAAAAGGCGGGCCGCTGGCAGGCCGTGACGCTGTCCTCCCAGACCCGGGCCATCTACCAGAGCCGTCCCCAGCTGATGGACGGCTACACCCTTCCCGCCGCGGGAAACAGTCAGTGCTCCTACCTTCGGGTGAACGACCGGAATGGCCACGGAATTCTGGTGAGAAGCACCATTGCCGCCGGGAACGAGGAACTGGTGCTGGCGGCCCGGTTTGACCTGAGCCCCGTCTACAGGGTCCGCGCTGCCCAACAGCGCCGCTATGTTCAGGTCTATGTGGTTGTGGTGCTGGCAGGCGTGGTCATTGCGGTGATTCTCTCCTACGCCCTGACCCGGCGGCTCCGGGCGCTGACGGCGGCGGTGCGGAAGATTTCCAGCGGAGACCTGTCGACCCGGTCCCAGCTTCGGTCCCCTGACGAAATCGGACAGCTGAGCCGGGACTTTGACGCCATGGCGGACAAATTGCAGGCGAATATCTCGGGCCTTCAATCGGACATCGAGCGCCAGGAGCAGTTTCTGGGGGCCTTTGCCCATGAAATGAAGACCCCTATGACCTCCATTATCGGCTTTGCGGACCTGCTGCGCCAGGGCAACCTGGACGAAAATACCCGGATGATGGCGGCGGACTACATCTACTCCGAGGGCCACCGCCTGGAAAACCTGTCCCACAAGCTGCTGGAGCTTCTGCTCCTGAGAAAAGACAGCCTTACCATGAAGCGGGTGCCCCTGCCCGTTTTCGTTGCGGAAATCGACCATGCCCTGTCCCCTAACCTCAAAGAAAAGGGCATCCAGCTCATCTGCAAGGCCGAGCAAAGAAAAGCCGTTTTCGAGCCGGATCTCATAAAATCCCTGCTGTATAACCTTATTGACAACGCAGGCAAGGCCATGGACAATGGCGGCATCATTGCCCTGGTGGCCTCGTCCATTCCCGGAGGATGCCGCTTTCAGGTGGCGGACAACGGCCGGGGCATGGAGGAAAAGGAGCTCTCCCGGATTACGGAGGCCTTCTACCGGGTGGACAAGTCCCGGTCCCGGAAGCAGGGCGGCGCAGGCCTGGGCCTGGCGCTGTGCAAGCAGATCGTGGAACTGCATAACGGCCGCATCCACTTTGACAGCGCCCCGGGGAAAGGCACCCGGGTCACCGTGGAGATTTACGGAAAGGCGGTGAGAAAATGAAGCGACTGCAAAATATTCTGGTTTTCTTCGCCCTGCTGGCGTTCCTTTTTCTGGGGGGCGCCCTTCCGAATCTGGCCGCCGCATGGCAGGATTCCGCCGGAGAAAAGCCAGGCTTCGCCCCCATCGGGGAGATTTCTCTGGAAGTCGGGGACAAAAATTCGGAAAACGTCCATGGAAAGCTGGCCCTTCTGGGAGGCGCCCAGCAGAGCATGGAGATTCCCCCGTCTCTGGCTGCCACCAGTGAAGCCAACCTGGAGACCAGAGTCCGCAATGTCATCAGCAGCTATCAGAAGGAGGGCCTGCTGCCGGGGCTGTCGCAGCCCCTCACCAGCGCCCAATTCCGGAACCAGCCCTATCTGGTCCGCTGGTCCGACAGCGATACGGAAGGCACCATCTTCTGGAATGTGAACGTGAATCTGGACCCCACATACAGCCGGAGCCTTTATCTCATTCTGGACGACGAAAGCGGCCGGGTGTGCCTTATGGAATACTACGACGGCTCCTATACGGAAAGTGCCGTGAACTACGCCACGACCTATCAGCTGGAGAACCTGTGCAAGCTGTATCTTCAGGGGTTGGGCAGTGAATTTGAACAATATGACCCGGCGTCTCTTGTGAAAAACGCCTACTACGCCGGGGAGGGCGGCAGCCTCACCACCACCCTGAACTGGGGCGATATTCTCTACGGGGAAGTCACGCTGCAATTCGAGGTTTCCCCGGCCTTTTTCCGGGTGG
Organism: Candidatus Faecousia faecipullorum; assembly: GCA_018710805.1. Lineage (GTDB taxonomy): Bacteria > Bacillota > Clostridia > Oscillospirales > Oscillospiraceae > Faecousia > Faecousia faecipullorum. Next base: position 968 of record DVJG01000027.1, on the reverse strand, counting down.
GCTTTGCCTCGGACAGCTATAACGCTGCCAGCTCCGGGGACATAACATAGAAAAACGCTTCCGGATTCCGGAAGCGTTTTTTGATCTGTCAAAAATCCCCTGTGGGGCTTTTTGACAGGATTTTTGCAGTCTCCTGGGCGCATAATCTGCCCCCGCTGGGGGCAGATTCCACACTTGGAGCCTGAGAGGTATTTTCCGCCAGGTACGCGCCCCGGCAGAAAATGATTTGAACTTTTTTCGCCGCAACAGCAGCAAGCGCTGCCAGGATTTTTCCATAAGCTGGAAAAAACGCTTCCGGTTTCCGGAAGCGTTTTTTCTTCTATAATTCCCGATTTTATATATAAAACACGCGTGGCGTGGATTTTTCAGACTGGCTTCAGCGGCTGGGGAAGCCGGAGAGCAGATTTTCATATTCCTTTTTCAGCTTCTTCCCGCTGTGAAGTACCGCGGATCTCGCCAGAACCTCTATGGCGTCCAGGTATCCTTCACCCAGGTGAGCCGAGCTTTTCAGAAGGGACAGCTCCGTGCAGCCCAGCACCACCACCTGGGCGCCCCTGTCCCGAAGCTCCTGGCTTATGGCCTGGAATGCTTCCATTTCCCCGGGATTTCCTGCTTTGATGTGGTCGTTGATAAGGCGCATAATGCCCTTCTGGCTTTCCCGGCTGGGGAGAATGGGATGGATGCCCCGCCTTGCCATGGCCCCGTTGAGAAGTCCCGACACAATGGTTCCGTCGGTGGCCATAATGCCCGCCTCCGTGACCCCTGCCGAGGCCAGGGCCTCTACGGTTTCCGTGACGGCGTTCAAAATGGGCACCCAAGCGGCCGCCTGGAGCTCCTCATAGAAAAAGTGGGCGGTGATGCTGGGCACGGCGATCTGGGACACCCCCTGACGGCTCAGGTCCCGGGCCACTGCCATGAGCCCGGGCAGGGGGCTTTTCAGGCTGGAACCCAATATGTAGTCCCTCCGG
>DVJG01000235.1 GCA_018710805.1 Candidatus Faecousia faecipullorum | reverse complement strand
GTCTCCACGTCAAATTCGCAGGAGGCGTTGATTACCCCCGGGGTACGCATGGCATAGAGTTTTAGCTCAGCGTAGTGGGTGGTTGCCACCACCCGGCTTCCCATTTTCCGGCAGAATTCAATGATGGCTGTGGCCAGGGCCGCGCCTTCCGCCGGGTCCGTACCGGCCCCAAGCTCGTCAAAGAGCACCAAAGTCCGGTCGTCACACTGAGCCACCACGTCCACGATGGTCCGCATATGGCTGCTGAACGTAGACAGGCTCTGGGCAATGGACTGCTCATCGCCGATGTCCGCGAGGATTGCGTCAAAGGTGGAAAGCTCACTGCCGTCCCCTGCGGGAACATGGAGGCCGCACTCTGCCATGAGGGTCAGCAGGCCGATGGTTTTTAAGGTGACGGTTTTGCCGCCGGTGTTGGGGCCTGTGATAATCATGGTGTCAAAATCCGTGCCCAGCTGCAGGGAAATGGGCACAACGGTTTTGGGGTCAATGAGGGGATGCCGGGCATTGCGGAGCACGACCCGGCCATTGTCGTTCATAATGGGCTCCCAGGCGCGCATACGATAGGCAAGCTTCGCTTTGGCAAAGATCACATCCAGCTGGATGAGCATTCGATAATCCAGATCGATTGCCTCCCGGTAGGATGCCGCCTCGGCGGACAGCTCAGCCAGAATCCGTTCAATCTCCTTTTTCTCCTTCAGTTCCAGCTCCCGCAGGGCGTTGTTGGCGCTGACGGCGGACATGGGCTCCACAAAGTAGGTGGAGCCGGAGGAAGAGACGTCGTGGACAAGACCCGGCACGTCATTTTTGCACTCACTTTTCACCGGGACAACATACCGTCCCTGGCGGATGGTAATGATAGGCTCCCGGAGAAACTTGCTGTAGGCGGGAGAGGAAATGACCTTTTGCAGGCTGTCCCGGATTTTTCCCGCCTGGATACGCATATGACGGCGGATGTCGGAAAGGGCCGGGGATGCGCTGTCGGCGATTTCCTCCTCAGACAAAATGGCGCCGAAAATTTTATCTTCTAAGTATTTGTTCGGGGTCAGGGCTCCAAAAAACGGGTTCAGAACCGTGGGTTTTTCGTCCTCGGACACATAGCCCTTGATGGTCCGGGCACAGCGCAGAATCCCTGCAATTCGCAGAAGTTCCATGGGCTGGAGGCTTCCGCCCCGATCGGCCCGTTCCAGGGATGCGGAAACGTCGGTGACGTCGCCGAACACCGGGTTTCCCTTCCGGGTGCACAGGTCCGCCGCGGCAGTGGTCTGGCCCAGAAGCTCCCGCACATCTTCCAGGTCAGCGGCAGGGCGCAGGTTCAGGCAGGCATTCTTTCCCCCTTCGCTTCCGGCGCAGGCGGAGAGGGCCTCCAGAACCTGGTCCAATTCCAGCTTGAGAAGGGATTTTTCATATAGTTCAGACATGGTTTTCTCCTAAGTTCTTTCGACAAAAAGGGATTTATAAAAGTCCAGTGCGGAAAAGCTCCGCTCCAACTGGGTCAGTAAGTAGCTCTCTGTAAGGGAAGCCAGCTTCTCCATGGTTTCAGGGCGCAGCTGAAAGGAGAAGAGCTTCTTGGGGTCGCAGAGGCAGATATAGCGCATGGCTTCCAGCATGGCGGGGGTCACCGGCATTCGGATGCCCGCCGAGGAAGCGTCCCGGCAGTTCACGCATTCCAGCTGACCTGCGCTGAGGTCAAAGCGTTCCGGGGTCTGGCTTCCGCAGACGTGGCAGCCGAACAGGTCCGGGGTAAATCCGGCAAGGCATACGGCTCTCAGCTCGTAGACCGCCTTGATCTGGTTTTCCTGCAGGTTCAGTTTCGACAGGGCATAGAGGCAGTTGAGAAGCAGGGACTGCAGCTCCGGATTGGGAAGGTCCTCCTGGGAAAGCAGTTCCGTGACCTGGGCAAAATAGGTGGCCAGTGACAATTTTGTCAGCTCCCGCCGCAGGGGCATGAAGAGCTCAATGGCGTGGGCTTCGTTGATGGTGTACTGACCCCGGTACTCAAAAAGGGTGAATTCCCCGTAGGCCAGAAGCTGACAGGGCGCCGTTAAAGGGCTGTTCTTTCGCCGAAGGTTCCGGGCCTTAGCCGTCAGCTTTCCGTGGCCGCAGGTGAGCAGCGTCAGAAGCGCATCCCGGTCATTGTATTCCGTGACTCGCAGGACAATGCCCTGAATCGTCAAATACATGATTTTCCTCCATTTTTCGCTGTTTCTGATAGAGCAGGTAAGCTTCCGGGGCTCCGGTCTCCATAAAAAGGGCCCAATAATCTGTAGCGTTCATGTCCATCCCTCCATGAAGCTAGGGTTTGCAGAGAGATGGGATTTAGCACTGGAAATTATTCACGGTAGCCGAAGTTCTTCACAAGGAAGTCGCTGTCCCGCCAGTTTTCCTTCACCTTTACCCAGGTCGTGAGGTAGACCTTTGTGCCCATGAACTTCTCGCAGTCGGCCCGGGCCATGGAGGAAATCTTTTTCAGCATGGCGCCTTGCTTTCCGATGATGATACCCTTGTGGCTGGCCTTTTCACAGTAGATGGTGGCGTCAATGTCGATGATGCCGTCATCCCGCTCGGAGAAGGTGGTGATTTCCACGGCGGTGCCGTGGGGAATCTCCTTATCCAGGCACCAAAGCAGCTTTTCCCGGATGATCTCCGCCATGACCTGACGCTCGGGCTGGTCCGTGGTGACGCCCTCGGGGAACAGGAAGGGGCTGTCAATGGTGTACTGTTCGCACTGGGCCAGCAGTTCCTCCACGCCGTCTCCGGTTTTGGCGGAAATGGGAATAATGGCGTCGAAGGCTCCGGTTTCAGAGTAAACGGCCATAACTTCCAGAAGCTTGTCCTTTTCCACGGTGTCGATCTTGTTAATGGCAAGAATGGCCGGGCAGCGGGTAGCCGTCAGCCGCTGGATGAGGGTCTGCTCCTGAATGCCCACGGAAGGAATGGGCTCCACCACCAAAATGGCGGCGTCCACATCGGCAATGGACTCCTGAACGGTATTCACCATATAGTCACCCAGCTTGGTCCGGGCCTTGTGATAGCCTGGGGTGTCCACAAAAACGAACTGGGTGTTGTCCCGGGTTACGATACCGCAGATACGGTTCCGGGTGGTCTGGGGCTTATTGGATACGATGGCGATTTTCTCGCCCACTAAGTAGTTGGTCAGGGTGGACTTTCCCACATTGGGCCGTCCGGCAATGGTAATAATGGCGGTTCTTGTATTTTCCATAGGGTTCTCCTTTATTCTCTTTCCATGCCGGGAATTCCGGCGGCGATGGCCTCTTCCCGGGCGCGCATTTGTCTTTTCTGCTCGCCTTCGTCCAGGTGGTCATAGCCCAGCAGGTGGAGCATGGAGTGGATGGTGAGATACCCTACCTCCCGGCGGACGCTGTGGCCAAATTCTTCCGCCTGGGCCGTGGCCCGTTCCAGGCTGATGCACATATCCCCCAGGGGGACAAGGCCAGTCTCAGGGTCCAGGTACTCCGTCCAGTCCGCAGGCGGCGCCCCGGCGGTGAGCTGGAACATGGGAAAGCTCAGAACGTCCGTGGGCTTGTCAATGTTGCGGCTCTCCCGGTTGATGGTCTGAATGCCGGCGTCATTGGTGACCAGCACGTTAATTTCGCAGGGAACCTGGATGCCCTCGGCCTTCAGGGTTTCTCGGATGCACTTGCGGATAATGGGCGGAATGGTGAGCTTCTGCAGGCTCAATTCCTCAAAAACAAGGTTAATGGTATGTTTCATATCATTTCTTCCTCTGATAGCGATTTCCCGTATGGGGCATGGGGCGTTTCATTTCCTGTTTTTTGGCGGCGCGCTCGTAGGCGTTGATGATCTCCTGGACCAGGGCATGGCGGACCACGTCCGCAGAAGTCAGACGGCAGATGGCAATGTCCTTCACGCCGTCCAGGATTTGAATGGCATCCTTGAGGCCGGAAACCTTGTCCTCCGGCAGGTCGATTTGGGTCACATCTCCGGTAATGACGATTTTGGAGCCGAAGCCCAGGCGGGTCAGGAACATTTTCATCTGCTCCCGGGTGGTGTTCTGGGCCTCGTCCAGGATGATAAAGCTGTCGTCCAGGGTCCGGCCGCGCATATATGCCAGGGGCGCAACCTCAATGGAGCCCCGCTCCTGATACTTCTGGAAGGTCTCAGCGCCCAGCATATCATACAGGGCGTCATATAGGGGCCGCAGGTAGGGGTCCACCTTGTTTTGCAGGTCTCCGGGCAGAAAACCCAGCCGCTCCCCTGCCTCAACGGCGGGCCGGGTCAGGATAATGCGGTTCACGGTTCGTTCCCGGAAGGCTGCCACAGCGGCAGCAACGGCCAGATAGGTCTTGCCTGTGCCTGCAGGGCCAACTCCCACGGTGATGGTGTTTTGCTGGATGGCCTTCATGTATTTCTGCTGACCCACGGTTTTAGCCTTAATGGGCTTTCCCTTGGCGGTGATGCAGACCACATCCTTCGCCATCTGGGCCACCAGGCTGTCGTTGCCTTCGTTCACCAGGGTGATGAGGTAGCGGACCCGCTGTTCGTCGATGGTCTCCCCTTTGGAGGCCAGGGAAAGGAGCCCCTCCAGGGTCCGGACGGCCTTGTCGGCCATCTCCTCGTCTCCCGTGACCCGCAGGTCCGTGCCCCGGTTTACCACCTGGACGTTCAGCGAATCCTCAATATGCTTGATATTTTCATCAAACGAACCGAACACCGCCATCAGGTCCTCCACCCGCTCGGCGTTGACCAGCCGTTCCACAATTTTACCCATTTGTTTCTCCTATCTGTTCTCTTTGCACTCTGCCGATCATCTCCTGGCAGACATACCGCCCGGTCATGCGATAGACGCCGTCGTCTTCCGTGAAGGTCTGCACGGTCTGAAGAATGGACCCGGCTACCATCTGCTGCCGTAAATAGTCTGCGGAATAGGCAGCCAAGGCTTCCCTCGCCTGCTCCGGCAGAAGCGACACTTCCTCAAATTCGTATTGGGGGAACGTCTCCAGGCAAAGGGCCAGGGGAAGACGAAAGCCTCCCGGCAGAATGACATGAAATTCCTCATATATTCTACCACAACTGCCATGGGAAATTCCACTGTATTTTCCAAAATTGATGCGTTTTTTTCCAATGAGAAGGCTCCATTTTCGCTTTACTCCGGTCTGGGTCACAGGCATGCGCCACCTGCTCGGGGTGACAGCCTCCAAAGTGCGGTTGGTCTGGGCGAAAATTTCCCCTTCGGCGTGGGTCGCCCGGATGCAGATGCCGTAATCCGTATAGCCGGAAATCAGCACGTCCCCTTCCCGGACGGTTTGCCCCACATGAAACAGGCCTTCTCCCCTTGTGACGGTGCCGGAGAGAATATAGCCGTCTCTCGCTGCCACAATGCTGCAAACGTCCGTTTCCTCCGGCAGCAGCTTCTGGTCCGTCCGCTCTCGAACGGAGACCGTGGCGATGCACCCGGCGGTGTTGACCCCGGCCCACTGAAGCTCCGGCAGGGCGCTGAGAAGGGAATTTTTCACCTTCTCGCTGCGAACCTTCCGCCGGGATGCACCGAAGCGGATGCCGCTTTCCTCCGCCGCAGCCAGAATCTGTCTGGAGGGAACCGTCACATTTCCCTCTACCCGCACAAAAAAGATGCGGCTGGGAAAATACAAAGCGCAGGCAAAAAGCACCGCAAATCCCCCAAGAAGCACAGGGCGGCAGGATGCAGCCTTTCCCAGCCAAAAAAGCCCCATTCTGCCTGTGACTTTTAAACGTTCCCCCCGCTTTTCGCACAGACGGGACAGCCGCTTCCAGTCGGTTCTGAGAATGGTGAAACTGTAGCTCAGCTCACTGTGTTTCTGAAGGTGAAACAGGCGGATATTCTCCTGACTGAAAACCTCCAGGGCTTTCTCCGGGTCTGCGCTGGTAAATTCCACGGCCATCATACCTGTGAGAGAATGGTAAAGATTCATCTTTTCCCCCTCCGTATCAGCGTAATGCCGTCAATCCGGCCCCGAATGACCAGCTGTTCCCGAGTCATTCGCAAAAGGGCCAGGTTGCAGCCGCAGACGCAGACACAGCCGTACTTTACCTTCACAACGATCTTCTCCCGGCTGTACTCCTTGACGCCATAGTGATTTTCAATCAGCACCCGGGTATCGCCTCCCAGTTCTACCACGCTCTCCCCCGGGAGGCCCTGTTCCGCCAGTTCCGCTTCCTCCAGGAATCGCTCCAAAAAGCCATGTTCCTTGCCCATGCTTTTCCCTCCCTTTTGCTTAGAGCATATGAATGGGATGAGGGCCAGTTGCATAGATTCTTCCGAGGTGAACGCAATGAAGCACAGCAAAATTCTCTTGGGAACCGGAGCGGCATTGGGAATGCTGGTCCTGATTCTGGACGGAAGGACGGCGGTCAGCGGAGCGCAGACGGGGCTCATTTTGTGCCTTGTGACCCTGATACCATCTCTGTTTCCCTTTTTCCTGCTTTCCGGCGCTTTGATGAAGGCGCTGTCCGGCATGAAAACGCCTTTTCTTAGCCTGCTGGGAAGGCTCTGCGGCATTCCCGCCGGATGTGAAGCGGTGCTTCTGCCAGGATTTCTGGGGGGATACCCGGTGGGGGCCCAGGCTGTTGCCTCGGCATGGCAGTCCGGGCAAATTTCCAAAGAACAGGCGGAGCGGATGCTTGCCTTTTGCAGCAATGCGGGGCCCGCTTTCCTCTTTGGGGTCTGCGGAAGCTTTTTCCCAAAGCTTTGGATGGTCTGGGCGCTCTGGGGAATTCACATCATCAGCGCCGTTCTCACTGCCTGGTGTTCTCCCAGAGTGGATGGCACCGCGTCAGAAGGCAGCATGCCCCACACGGCAAACCCCGACATTTTCATGAACGCGCTGAGAGGCATCGGCATTGTCTGCGGCTGGGTTATTTTCTTCCGGGTGATCATTTCCTTTTTGGAGCGGTGGGTGCTGTGGTGTCTGCCTGCGGCGGTCCAGACCATGGTGATGAGCCTTTTGGAGCTTGCCAACGGGTGCTGTGCCCTGGGAAATGTTTCCAGTACGGCAGTGCGATTCCTGCTCTGCGCTGGGATGCTGGCTTTTGGCGGGATATGCGTTACCATGCAGACGGCATCCGTGGCTTCCGGACTTTCCATAAAGCCCTACATCCGGGGAAAACTCACCCAGACCGGGTTCAGCCTTCTGCTTTCCGCCCTCTTGGTCTTCCCCCCTGCCAGGATGTATTGCCTTCTGCTCACGGCGCTGATTCTTCTTCTGGGCAAAAAGCAAAAAAGATGTAGATTTCCGGAGGCAGTTCGTGTATAATGGCAGAAAAGGTTTGGGGGTGACGCCATGCTGTTCCGGAAGAAAATCGAAAAATCCTGCTCCTACTGTCTCTATGGAGCGAAGTTGGAGGACGAGGCCATTTTGTGTGCCAAGAAAGGTATTCGCAGTGCAGAAAGTTTTTGCCGCAGGTTCAAGTACGATCCCTGCAAGCGCATCCCGCCCAGACATAAGCCGCTGGACCCGTCCAAATATGAAGATACGGACTATTCTTTATAAAAAACGCTGTGAAGGTAACTTCACAGCGTTTTTGAGACTGTCGAAAAACCCCTTTGGGCTTTTCCGACAAACTCTGGCAGCCTGCTGCGCGCATAATTTGTCCCCCGATGGGGGACAAATTCCACACTTGCAGTCTGAGAAGTGTTTTCTGCCAGGTACA
>DVJG01000234.1 GCA_018710805.1 Candidatus Faecousia faecipullorum | reverse complement strand
ACCTGGGAGACCAAATCATTTCTCCCTGTGCTGCCGGAGAAAATGTACGGCTCCACCAGCACTTCCGCCTCGTCTCCGGCGCTGTCTCTCAGTACAAACCCACGCAGGGTCTGACCGTTGGTTGTAATGGTCCGTTTTGTGACCATGCCTTCAACTTGTATAAGCTCACCGCCGTTGAGAGCATAGTCCATGGCTTTTTTGGCAGGGAATTGCCAAGGCTCATAGCGGTAGTTTGCTTCCCCAAGAAGGCTGTGCTCAGAGTATTTCAGTACAATATTTCCGCTATCTTCCATAAGAGTTCCGGTAATTTCCAGAGGAAGCCCGGTTTGAACCTTCACGTCCATCGGGAAGTCCGTCACGGCAATGCCTCCGGTGGCATCCTGGATGTACAGCGTCCCCGGGAAGGTGGTCCGGGGATTGGTATTGCCCGAGGTCAGGTGGCCGCGGATCCGATAGACTCGGCCGGGTTTTCCCTTGCGGACATCAGAAATGGCTGTGGAGACATAGGATGGATGGGGCAGACCCAAAAGGTTTTCCAGAATGGTCTGATTGAGAGTGGGAAGGCTTTGGCCGTCCAGGTCGATTGCCTGGTCAGTGAAAAACAGGCCGCCAGCGGCGAGAATTTGGCCGCCCCAGTCCGTATTTTCCACGGCTAGCAAGATTTCATTGGCGTTGTTTTCCACCAGACAGTTTCCCAGGCCCTGGTCAACGCTGCAGCCTGCCTCCTGCACATAACGCTGCCCACGAGACGCTCCTGTACACAGGGGTAAATCGGAAAAGAAGGTATTATCAGAGACCATTCCGGTCTGTTCCCGCAGACGCATGGTAGACCCCAGATGCTCCAGCAGTGTGTTCATTTCCTCGCCCGGGCCGCAGACCACCAGGCTTCCGCCCAATTCCAGAAAATCCTGAACGGAGCTTACAAATTCCGGTGTGTAGGCTTCCGTCGGCGGTGTCAGGAAGAGAAGATTGCCGACTTCAGGGAGCTCGCCCAGGAATACTTCGAAGCCTATGCCAGAGCGGGCAGCCAGCACACTGAGGCTTTCTACGCCTTCGCTTCCCAAACCGCTTCCTTCCACCAGAATGCCTGGGGACAGTTCTTTATTCTTACAGACCACGGTCAGCTCTTTGCTCCAAATAAGCGGGACTCCCTGAATCAAAACGGTTGCCTCCGCACGGAGCAGGATGGTTCCCGTGGATTGGAAGGTACAGGTAAAATCATAGACAGATTCTTTTAAGGGTTCTACCGTGCATGGGTCACTTACCGTTTTGAGCGGTTCTCCATTGGCTGTAATACGCAGTTCCTTTACCGATGCGGGAAAAGCGCTGTCATTATAGAAGGTAAGCGTGAATTTGCTTTCGCTGCCCTGGACGGGAGCAGAATCGCTTGTAAATTCCCGGATGCAGCCGGTCCGAGGGGTTTCCATCCATACAGGGGCGGTGACGGTAATGTCTCCGTCCGCCTGCGTGATTTTCAGAAAATAATATCGGCGGCTTTCAGATAGCGGTATTTGCAGAATATGTTCATTCTCCGTTACTTCCTCGCTGTAAATAACCTCCCCATTTTCTGTGACAATCTCCACTTTGCCTATGGGCTCCGAGGGGTGGCAGAGGTGGGCGTAAATGTCAACGGTGGACTGAGGCGGCAGAATGGAGCCCATGGGCGCTCCGTTCAGGGTATAGTAGATTCCAAGATTTCCGTCCTCGGTGGCATATACCCGCCGTTGCCGCATGGCTTCATAGAGGCTTTCCTCTGTCAAAGCGTCCGCCAGAAGCACGGTTCGGCCTGTGTTTGCGTCGCCCCATGCGCCGTCATGGTTGTTCTGGCTGTTGGTGGGGCCCACGTGCCATCCGGCATCCAGGGCTATAATATACTGATCGTATCCCCGATAGCCTGATTCTCCGGCAACTTCCAAAAGATTCATCTGCTGATCATACTTGGGGTCATAGTGACCGAAATGCTCAAAATCCGCATGGTTAAGCCCCGGATGGTTGAACTGTCCGATGGAAGATGAGACGCCAGTCAAAGCTTCATAATAAGGTTCCAGAGTTTCGAATGCTGCCTGATCTCTTGTCTGAAATCCTGGTGTGGCAAAGGTGCCGATGTGTCCCAGGTACAGGTTATCCTGCCAGCTCATTTCATATCCGAAAATGCCAACGAAATCCGGGCCGGTGACATTCTGAGCGGCTGCTTTTCCCTCGGCCCAGGCCCGGCTGACAGCGCTGGCGTCCACGCCCAGGGAAACGGATTCGGCGTTGTCAAAGGAGTCACTATGGTCTGTTACGGCAAAGAAGTCCAGATTTTCCACCCGGGATGCATATTGGAAGGCATCCTTCACATCACCGTAGCCGTCAGAAAGAGCTGTGTGGGCGTGGAGCTGACCAAAATAGAGATTGTAGGGGCATTCCGGGAGATTGGGTTTCGATTCGTCGTCTGGCTCAGTCGGTTCCACAGGATCCTGCCCGGTATACCAAAAAAGCAGGCTCTGGCCTGCAAATGGTTTATCGGAAACGGTCCACTGTGCTGTATCCGACAGTCCCAGCCAGCATCCGGATATGTCACTTTGCAATCCTCCGTCCTCCGGTAGCCAATACGGATTACCTTTTTCGCCGACGCACAGATGTGAATCTTCCAAACTGCTGTAGCGGAGACAGCCTTCCAGCACGTTGCTGCAAAGTGTTATGGCCCCGTCTTCTATAGAGACATTCCAGATCATTTTGGCGGCGGCATCTGCCAGACAGCCATTCTCCGGGTAAACTTCCAATGCCTGGGGTGCTTGCTTGGATGCTTCGGGGGCGCAGAGAGCCCAGTAGCGGCTGTCCTGCTGGACAATGACCATGACGGCATCTCCGTCTTCAGGTGTGCCTCCCGGCTCCCAAAAGGTCCCGGATGGCTGGG
>DVJG01000233.1 GCA_018710805.1 Candidatus Faecousia faecipullorum | reverse complement strand
CTGGCCTGCCGGGCCGCCGATTTGCGGAATGAAGGAAAATCCGCCGCCCAGGCTGAGGAGATTTTGAATCAGGAAGTCCAGCACCTCCTCCAGTACTTCACCGTGGACGATCTGAACTTCCTCAAGCGCACAGGCCGGGTCAGCGGCGCCACCGCCGCCATTGGCACGGTGCTGAATATCAAGCCCCTGCTGTGGGGCAACAAATCGGGCCATATCGTGGCCTGCGGCAAATTCCGGGGCCGGAGAAAGGCCGTAGACGCCATTGAGGAGATGTACCGCACCAAGGCGGTTCATCCGGAGGAAAACCGGGTGGCCATCACCCACGGAGACTGCCCCGAGGAGGCGGAAGCCCTGGCAAACCGCATCCGGGAAATTTGTGAACCCAAGGAGCTTATTGTCTGTCCCCACGAGCCCTTCACCGGCGCCCATGTGGGCCCCGGCATGCTGGCCCTGTTCTTTTTCGGTGAGAGCCGATAATATGGAAAAGCCCGCCTTCTTTGGAAGGCGGGCTTTTTGACTGTCGGAAAACCCCTGGGGGTTTTTGATGGGGATTTTGCAGGTGCTTACAGCTTTTTCAGACACCCACGGAGCAGGCCGGAGAACTTATCCTTGCAGGCTGCGGCAGCTTCCAGGACCTCTTGCTCGGACAGGGGCTGGTTGAGAATGCCTGCTGCCATGTTGGTGAGCAGGGTGAAGCCCAGGACTTCCATGCCGCAGTGCCCCGCCACAATGACCTCGGGAGCCGTGGACATACCTACGGCATCGGCGCCAAGAATTCTGGCAGCCCGGACTTCCGCAGGGGTCTCATACTGGGGGCCGGGGAAGTACATATAAACGCCTTTCCGCAGGGAGATTCCCAGCTCTTCGGCAGCGCTGACCGCCAGCTCCTGGAGCGCGGGAGTATAGAGATGGGAGGCGTCCGGGAACCGGGGGCCAAATTCGGGGAGATTCTCACCCCGCAAAGGGGATTCCAGGAAGAACTTCATGTGATCCGTAATCAGCATCAAATCTCCGGCTTTCCAGTCCTTGTTGACGCACCCGGCGGCGTTGGTGACGATGAGTGTCTCCGCTCCCAGAAGCCGCAATACCCGCACGGCGTAGGCCACTTCCTCATAGGAATAGCCCTCGTAATGGTGCATCCGTCCTTGCATAACGGCCACGTCCTGGCCTTCCAGCTGGCCGAATACCAGCTGGCCTTTGTGGCCAGGAGCGGTGCTGGCTTTAAAATAGGGGATCTCTCCATAGGGTACTTTGATGGCATTTGCCACTTCGTCTCCCATAAAGCCCAGGCCTGAGCCTAAAACCATGGCAACCTTGGGCCGGAAGGAGCCCAGTTTTTCTTTCAGATAGTCTGCGCTTTCCTGATACTGTGCAAAGGTGTAGTTCATAAGCATTCCTCCTTTTTTTCTTCATTATATCGAAAAGCGAAAAAGAATGCAAGAAGGGAATGGCCTGCGTTTTATTGGACCGAATCCTGACTATAATTAAGGCAACATCGTACAATTTGCTTGCCAAATTATGCGGTGCTGCCTTAAGAAAAACGGAGGTGGCAGAGATGTTTGCATATTGGAAGAAGAAAGCGGCAGCGTATCGAAAAAGGCGGACCTTCCGCCAAATCCAAAGAGCTGTGAACCGGGCCATTCGATTGGAGTTCGGAACATGAAAAAATCCTGCCATAGGCAGGACAAAAGAAATAACCCTCGACTTCGTTACCTAACTCACTGTAACGGTCGAGGGTTATTTCTCATACTGGGTAGGTTCCATCTGTGGTTAACCTCGCTTTCTTATATTTGGAGGGGCTGCTTAGTACATTGGACTCACTCCTTTTTTGTACCTTTATGATAACCCCTGACGCCGGGTTTTGCAAGAGGGAATGTTCCATAAGAAAAATCTGTTTATTCTGTGAAAATCGCAGAAAATAGGCGTGAAACGCAGAAAATAGGCGTGAAACGCAGGAAAAAGTTGACTGTTTCTTTGAGCTGTGCTATACTTAAAAATGGGCGGCCGTATGGCCGCCCTTAAATTTTCTGCAAAGCCTCCCCATAGTTCCCCGACACATGGTGCCCCATGGAGGTTAGGCATAGCAATACCGTTTCCTGCGGCGAACCAAATAATAGATGGATACTGCCACAGCCAGCCCTTCCGCCACAGGGACTGCCAGCCAAATGCCATCCAGCCCCAGCGCCAGGGGCAGGGCAAGGAGACAGACCAAAAGGAACACGAAGGTCCGCAAAAAGGAGATAATGGCGGACACAAGGCCGTCGGAGAAGGCGGTGAACATAGCCGAAGCGAAGATATTCACCCCCGTCACCAGAAAGCTCAGACTGAACAGGGTGAAGCCATGCTTGGCAAGGGCAAAAACGTCGGTTTCCGGCCCAGCAAAGACCCGGATGATGAGAGAGGACCCCAATTCCGCCAGGGCGAACACCAGCAGGGACACCACGCCGATGACCCAGAGGCAGATTTTGAAGATCTTTTTCAGCTGAGGGTGGTTCTGCTTTCCGAAGTTGAAGCTGATGACCGGAGCCACGCCGCTGGAAAAGCCCATGAAAACCGAGGTCATGAGGAATTGGGCATACAGCACCACGGTAATGGCCGCCACACCGACTTCTCCTGCGTACTTTAACATGAGGACGTTAAAAAGGAAGGTGGTGATGGCCACGGCGATGTTGTTGACCATTTCGGAAGAGCCGTTGGCACAGGTGAAGAGCAGGACCTTCCCCCGGAATTTGGGCCGCACAAAGTACAGCGTGCCCTTACGGTTCAGGGAGAAATAGAGAAGGCCCACGATGGCAGGAATGGCATAGCCCATAGCCGTGGCAATGGCGGCACCGCTGACGCCTAGTCCCATAACCGCCACGAATACATAGTCAAAGAGAACGTTGACGCATCCGCCTACAATGGTCCAGATAAGGCCCCAATGGGGCTTTCCCGCCGTGACAAAAAAGTTCTGAAACAGCATCTGCATGACGGAAAGGGGACAGGTCAGCAGGAAAATCCCCAGATAGTTGTAGCAATAGTCGTACAGAGCCTCTGTAGCACCCAGCATCCGGATCAGCGGTCCCAGAAAGAGAAGGCCAAACAACTGGAAGGCAAATGCGAAAATGGCGCCGGCGAGGACGATCAGGGAAAAGTTTTCCTTGGCCTCCTGGGGCTTGCGCTCGCCCATATTTTTTGCGATGATGGCGCTTCCGCCGGTGGAGAGCATGATTGACACGGCGATGATAATGCTGGGGATGGGATAGACGATGTTCAGGGCCGACAGGGCGTTTTCTCCTACGATGTTGGAGACGAAAACCCCGTCCACCATCTGATACAAGGACATGAATACCAGCATAATGGTGGAGGGCAGGGTAAACTTAATCAGGCCATAGGCGTTGAAATCCTGGGCTAATCGGTTGTCCATTGTGAAAAATACTCCTTAGATTTTGCGTTCAAAGTCTTCATAGGCTTTTTGCAGCTGGAAGGCGAACTCCTCAAATACGGCGGCAAAGGCTTCCGAGTGGGCCTTTCTTGTCTGCATATAGGCTTGCAGTTCCGCCTGGCGCAGGTCTTTGAGCACCACTTCGGCGTAATGCTTTCCGGCCTCCGTCAGACAGATGCGTTTTTCCTTGCTGTGGGGCTCCTGCTGCAGAACCACATAGTCTTTTTGTATGCACTCCTGAATGACGGTGTTTATGGTGGTTTTGGGAATGAGCCATTCCTCACTGATTTGCTTTTGGGAGTGTAAATTCCCGTCGCTGAGGGCGTATAACAGGGCCAGCATATTGTCTTTCAGACCGATTCTTTTGGCCCACTGGTAATAGATTCCATCAATCCGGTTGATGCTTACCATGATTTTACGAATTTCCTGCTGTATCTCGTCCAATTTTCTACCCCTTTCATGGTACGAATTCGTACT
>DVJG01000232.1 GCA_018710805.1 Candidatus Faecousia faecipullorum | reverse complement strand
CTGGCCCGGGGCAGTCCCCAGGAGCGCATCGCCTTTGCCCAGAAAGCGGGACTGTCTCTGGTTTGGATGTGCGACGAATGCTGGGTGTTCGGAGAACCAACCCGGGACATGAAGGAAGTCATCCACTTTTGCCGCAGTCTCAACGTGAGCCTGCGGCAGTTTGCTACCGACGAAAATGGAGGGATCGTATAATGAACGCAAAAACATATTCGACATTCCAGCGGCGGCTGGTCTGCGCCGCCCTGGTCATTATCCTTCTGGCATTTCTGCCCATCCGGGCATTTGCCACGGGAGGCAATGTGTCCGGAGCCATCGAAGGGACCTGGACCGCCGCCCAGGGAGAGGTCAAAGCCATCGTCAACAACGTGGTGTTCCCGGTCATCGACATGGTGCTGGCGGTGCTGTTCTTCGTAAAGATCGCCACCTGCTACATGGACTACCGGAAGCACGGGCAGTTCGACTTCACCGCCCCGGCGATTTTGTTTGCCTGCCTGCTGTTCTCCCTGACCGCCCCCAGCTACATCTGGACCATCCTGGGGTAAGGCCATGTTTTCCTGGTTAGGCGAGCTTCTCGCCGGAATGGGGGATGCCCTTGGGGCATCCTTCTCCGGCATCGGAAAAGAAGTGGTGCAGGTCATCTTCGACACCATGCTCCAGTGGCTCTATACCGCCATCTACGACGCTATCGCCGCATTCTTCGCCCAGATGGGGAGCATGGGCGCAGAGATATTCTCCCTGAGCTGGGTCTCGGCAACGACCAAGCTGTTTTCCATGTTCGGCTGGGCCTTGTTCTCCTGCGGACTGGCCATCGCCGTGTTTGAAACGGCCATTGAATACCAAAACGGCAGGGGAAATATCCAGGCCACTGCTCTCAATGTCCTAAAGGGCTTCTTCGCCGCATCCCTGGTGGGGGTCCTTCCGGTGGAGCTGTACAAATTCTGCATTTCCCTGCAGCTCACCTTCGCCCGGGATCTGACCCGGATTTTCGCCGGGGAGCAGACAGTGGACCTGTCCGCCCTGGCATTGAATGTGCTGACGGGTAAATTCCTGCTGGTGGACGGGGAGCCGCTGCTCATCACCCTGCTGGCACTTCTGGCCTTTGGATACTGCGTGGTGAAGATATTCTTTGCCAATATCAAACGAGGAGGCATCCTCCTGGTGCAGATCGCCGTGGGGAGTTTGTATCTCTACGGTGTTCCGAGAGGCTACATAGACGGCTTTTCCCAATGGTGTAAGCAGGTCATCGCCCTGTGCCTGACGGCCTTTTTGCAGACAACATTGCTGTTCCTGGGCCTTCTGACCTTCCCGGACAATATGCTCATGGCCCTCGGCATCATGCTGGCCGCAGGAGAGGTCCCCAGGGTGGCCCAGCAGTTCGGCATGGATTCCAGCGTGAAGGTGAATATGATGTCCGTCATCCACGCCACCAACACGGCGGTGAATCTGAGCCGTTCCGTCCTGGCGGCGGCCCGTTGATGTTAAAAAAGCCAGTGGCACTACAAAAAAATAACAGTGTCACTGGTAGGAAGGAGCAATATGACCATTTACCTATACCCCCAGAACCTGAAAGCCACAGCCAGCCTGTGGCTTTGGGGAATGCGGGATTTCGTGATTTTGTGTATTGGGGCGCTGCTTTCTGTGGTGTGCCTGGTCTATGCAGGACTGGTGTTTCCTGCGGCGGTGACCTTATGCTTCGGGTTTCTCACAATCCGGGTGGAAGAGACCACCATGATGGACTATCTTGGCTGGGCGGCTCGGTTCTTCCTGACGGCCCAGCAGACGTATGTTTGGAGGTGAATTTTTGAAACGGCAGAAAGGAAAATCTTCCCAGGAGCTTCTGGGTGTTCGCAGCTTTACCCGGTACGGCCTCAAAACCAACGCCGGAGAACTGCTGTTCTTTCTCATTTCCCCCACCAATATTTCAGTGCTGTCCAGTGCCAACATCGAGATGAAAATTCAGCACTGGCAGGCGGTGCTGTCTGCGTATCCAGAGCTGGAGGTGGTCTGCACCGACGCCTCCGAGTGCTTTGACGCCAACAAAGCCTACCTCAAGGAAAAGTGTACGGAGGAGGAAAATCCCAAGGTGCGCTCGGTGCTACAGCAGGACATGGATATGCTGGAAGAACTGCAAATGGAGATGGCCTCTGCCCGTCAGTTTCTTCTGCTGTACCGCTGTAAGGGTCTCAAGCCGGAGAAGGTCTTTGAGGACCGGAACAAGGTGGAGAAGGTGCTGAATGAAAAGGGCTTTGAAGTGAAGTGTCTGGGAAAGGCAGAGCTCAAACGGTTCCTGGCACTGTACTTTGAAGCCAGCCTCTATGGCGAAGCCATGCCCGATGTGGACGGCGGGCAATTTTTCAAGGAGGACGTATGTTCGGAAGAAAAAAATTGACCGAGGAACGGCTGGAGGAACTGCGGACCAAGGACTTCTTCGACTGCATCGCCCCGGGGACTGTGAAGTTCTTTACGGACTACTACATCGTAGGCGACAGCTATCGCTGTGCCTGGACCATCCGGGAGTACCCGCCCAGCACCGAGGCCCAGGCCATCCTCGCCCAGCTGGGGGACCGCAGTGGCGTTACCCTGCGCCTGTACCACCGCCTGGTGGACGCCTCTGAACAGCGGAGCATCCTCCAGAACGCCACCCGAAAAAATAAGCTCATGTCCGGGAAAAACGATGTGAACGATGCCGTGGAGGCCGAGGGGAATCTACAGGATGTGGTGACCCTCCTGTCGAACCTCCGAAAAAATCGGGAAGCGCTTTTACACTGTGCTGTGTTTTTGG
>DVJG01000231.1 GCA_018710805.1 Candidatus Faecousia faecipullorum | reverse complement strand
CTGGGCCTCTCCGGCGGTGAAAACGCCAGGGAAAAACGTCTGAAACTGCAAAAAAAGCTGGGCTTTCCCGCCCACATGAGCCCCAACGCTCTGCTCACCGCCGTCAACTTGCTCTACTCTTTGGAAGAACTGACGGCTCTTTTGGAAAACACGTAACGGAGTTTAGACCATGGTTGATATCCAAGTAAAAAACTTAAATAAATTTTTCGTTATTGGCGAAAACCTCCTGGAGGATTTGAGCTTTGAAATTCAGGAAGGGGAGCGGGTGGCGATTTTGGGCCGCAACGGCTGCGGCAAGACCACCCTGTTTAACATCCTCACGGGCCAGATGGACTACGACGGCGGCGAGGTCTATGTAAACCCCAATAAGCGTTTGGGGCTGATTTCCCAGATTCCCCGCTTCCCCCAGGGCTACACCGTGGAGGACGTTTTGCGCTCCGCCTATGACTCGCTTCTTCGCATCAGAAGGAAAATGGAGCTTCTGGAATGTGAAATGGCCCAGAACGCCACAAAAGAGCAGCTGCTGGAATACGACCGCCTGGGGGCGGCCTGGGAAAGCGGCGGCGGCTACGATATGGACGTGGAAGTGGACAAAATTTGCAATGGCCTGGGAATTACCCAGGAGCAGAGAACCCAGGACTTTGCCAGCCTTTCCGGCGGCGAAAAGACAAGAGTGAACCTGGCCCGGCTGCTTCTGGAGAAAACCGATATCCTTCTGCTGGACGAGCCCACCAACCACCTGGATTTAAACAGTGTGGAATGGCTGGAAGGATACATCCACACCTTCAAGGGTACGGTTCTTGCGATTTCCCATGACCGTTACTTCATCGACCAGATCGCTCAGCGGGTCATTGAGATTGTAGACGGCCATGCGGAGTTCTACTCCGGCAACTATTCTTTCTACATGGACGAAAAACAGGCTCGGTTCAATCTCCAACTGAAGCAATATGAGCAGGAACAGGCGAAGCTCAAACAGTTAGGCTACACCGTGGAGCGCATGAAAGGCTGGGGCATCAACAACCGGACGCTGTACCGCCGTGCCATGTCCATCCAGCACCGTATGGAGCGGATTAAAAAGACCGAACGGCCCAAGACGGAGAAAACCATGAAAGCCACCTTTGGGGAGAAGGACTTCAGCGGCGACGTGGTGTTCAAAATGAAAAACGTCAGCAAGTCCTTTGGAGACCGGACCCTTTTCTCTGATGTGAACCTCAACGTGGAAGGCGGCGAGCGCATCGCCCTTCTGGGCGACAACGGCACGGGCAAGTCTACCTTCATCAAGTGCCTTTTGGGGGACGAGGATTGCCAGGGAAAAATTCAGTTTGGCCCCACGGTGAAATGGGGATACTTACCCCAGATTATCCACTTTGACCACCCGGAGCGGACCCTCTACGATACCATGCTCTACGAAAAGAACTGTTCCCCCCAGATGGCAAGAGACCGCCTCGGTGCATTCCTGTTCCAGGGGGAGGACGTGTTCAAAACCGTGGGAAATCTCTCCGGCGGTGAGCAGTCCCGGCTGCGGCTTTGTATGCTCATGGACGAAAAAATCAATCTGCTGATTCTCGACGAGCCCACCAACCACCTGGACATCGCATCGAGGGAGTGGGTGGAGGCCGCCATTGAGGAATTTGAAGGGGTGCTCCTCTTCGTATCCCACGACCGATACTTTATCGAAAAATTCGCCGAGCGTATCTGGCTCCTGGAAGACGGCCAGATTCGGGACTTCCCCTGCGGATACCAGAAATACCGTTCCATTTTGGAGCATGAGGCCGCTTCTAAAGCCGTACCTGCGGCGGCGCCCAAGCCCAAAAAGGAAAAGCCCAAGGGCGGCACCAAGGACCAGGACAAGCTGGTGCGGCGTTTGGAACGAGAAATCGAAAAGCAGGAACAGCTGATTGCCGAATTTGACCCCAAGATTGAGGCCGCATCGGCGGACTACCAGGAGCTAAGCCGTCTGCTGCAGGAAAAAGAGGAGGCGGAAGCCGCCCTCATGGACCTCATGGAGCAGTGGGAAGCTGCCCAAGCGTGATTTCCCTTGAGCCTTTCCCGCCAATGGACGGAACCAACCAAACCTGTTCTGCGGGAGAAAAGGGAAAAAGAGGAATTGACAGTGTATAAAATCAGTCCTATAATACGGATATAACAAAAAAGGAGCGAAAGATCATGAGTTCTTGCAACGGCAACTGTTCCAGCTGCAGCAGTTCCACCTGCGGTGACCGCAAGGCGGAGAGCCTGCTGGCACAGCCCAATCCCAAGTCCAATGTGAAAAAGGTCATCGCCGTGGTCTCCGGCAAGGGCGGCGTGGGCAAGTCCACCGTCAGCGCCATGCTGGCAGTGGCCATGGCGAGAGAAGGAAAGCGAGTCGGCATTCTGGACGCTGATATTACGGGACCTTCTGCCCCCACAGCCTTTGGCGTTACTGAGTGCCAGGGCGCCAACGAAGAGGGCCTCTATCCCGCCATTTCCCGGACGGGCATTCAGGTCATGTCCATCAACCTGCTGCTGGACAATCCCGCTGACCCTGTGGTGTGGCGGGGCCCCGTCATCGCCGGGGCTGTGAAGCAGTTCTGGACCGACGTCATTTGGGAGGACGTGGACTATCTCTTTGTGGATATGCCTCCCGGAACCGGTGACGTGCCCCTGACGGTGTTCCAGAGCCTGCCTGTAGACGGCGTGGTGATCGTCACCAGCCCCCAGGATCTGGTGTCCATGATTGTCAGCAAGGCCGTGCGCATGGCAAATATGATGCACATCCCCGTGCTGGGACTGGTGGAAAACTATTCCTATCTCAAATGTCCCGACTGCGGCAAGGAGATTAAGGTGTTCGGCGAGAGCCACCTGGAGGAAATCGCATCTGCCATGCACCTGCCTGTGCTGGCAAAACTGCCCATTGATCCGGCCGTGGCGGAAGCCTTCGACAACGGCCTCATGGAGACCGTGGACACCCAGGCGGTGAACAAGGTCATCGAAGCCATTAAAAACGCAGAATAAACAAAGAAGCTGCCCTCATTCTGAGGACAGCTTCTTTGTTATCGGTAGGGAAGGGGGCATTGGTGTATTCGTTTTTTATGACAGTAAACCCAATTCCTGCTTCCATTGCAGCACCCGTCTGGCGGCGTTGTTCAGGGTGTCAAAGTCAATTCTCCCGTCCAGCACAGCCGCCAGCACGGCCTCATACTGGATGGCATACTCCGTGGAGCACAGCAAGTCGTTTCCTGCGAGAATTGCCTGTACAGCGGCCTCCGCGGCCCCATAACGGTCCGTAATGGCCTCCATGACCAGGTCATCGGTCATGATCACGCCAGAAAAGCCCATGACATTCCGAAGGTAATCATGCACGGCAGGGGAGAGGGAGGCGGGATTCTCGGCATCCAGGGCCTCCACAATGGTGTGGCTCACAAGAACCGCGTCAGCGCCTGCGGAGATTCCCGCGGCAAAGGGCTTGAGATCTGCCTCTTCCAATTCATCCAGAGACCGCCCATCTGCGGCGATGCCCACATGGGTGTCCGCATTGTTTCCGTAACCGGGAAAATGCTTCAGGACACTTCCAATGCGGTTCTGGGCCATGCGGTCCACGGTGCCGGAGACAAATTTTGCGGTGGTGTCCGGGTCCTGGCCCAGGGAGCGCTGATACATGAATCCCCCGGGGTCCGTAGAGATGTCGCACACGGGCCCCAGATTCACATTCAGCCCCAGGCTCCGAAGAAATTCGCATTTCTCCCATTCGTTGTCCCAAGCCCCCTCCATGCCTCCTTGATCAAAGGCAGTCCTGGGGGAGGGAAAGCGGCTGCTGCGAAAGGCTGGGTAACGGCTGATTCTTGTGACGGTGCCGCCTTCCTCATCCACCGCCAGCAGCAGGGAAACATTTGCTGCCGCCTGATAGCCGTCCAAAGTGGCCCGCAGAGAGTCCGGAGTCTGGTTTTCAAAATCCTGGGAAAAGAGCATAAAGCCGCCCAGATGGTAGGTTTCCGCGTCCTGCAGGGCCGTTTCGGAATTGCACCGGGCGAGGAACAGTTGGCCAACCCGTTCTTCGATGGTCAGTGATTCCAAAAGTACCGTAAGGGGGTCCTTTGGGGGCTGGGTGGGCTTCGGCTCTGTAGGGACAGTGGCCGCCTCTGTTACAGGGGAGGGCTCGGTTTCAGGAGAAATCGATGGCATTTGGGCGGGAGCAGAGGCGCACCCTGTCAGAAGGACGAGACAAAGCATAATCCATAAAAGACGCAAGATTCATTCCTCCCATCCGTGAATTTAAGGATCTATAGTACGTGACCAATGAGATACCATAGCAGCAGCAGAATAATAACCAGTGGAATGTAAGCCCCCAGCGCCGCGGCGGAGATGCACACAATGGTATATCCGAAGATTTCCAGAAGATAGAGCACAACCCCCAACAGCATGGAGGTAAAAACGGCTTTGCTCAGCTGCTTGCCGACTTTATTGGAGAAGAAGAAGGTGTACATGGCGCCCATAAAGGGATTGGCCATGGTAATGGCAAGACCCAGCAGAAGATTCATAAGTCCGGACAGCATAAAGAATGCCAGCAGGAACAGAAGAATCCCCGGAGCATAGGTTACCAAAACCCCGGGCAAGAAGGTCCGGAAAGCCCAATTCACCACAAGATGCAGTGCCATGGCAGCCATGACCATAAGAAACCGCAGGATGTACCAGGAAATTACGTGCTTTCCCTGGGGCAAAAATGTATCCAGGAGATTGACAAGGAACGCAAGAATGATGAGAGAAAGCACCTCGGTACAAAGCGCAGGGAATTTCGAGCCCACAACAGGGAAAAGAATCAGATAATCTCCCGTAAATGTCACAAAGGGCAGGGGAGAGAGAAACTGCTGTAAGTCCCAGGGCTTGAAGGTGTACACCACAATGGTTACCACATAGATAAAGAGAATGCCGATGGCGGCGGACAGGGAGCAGTTAAGGCTGGAACGCTTTCCGAGCATCATCCGCCCCAGTCCACCCAGGACCAGGGAACCCACCGAGAAGTACAGCATGAACTGCACAGCGGAAATAAGATCAACCTGGGCGGGAAAAAGGGAGGTGATACGGCCCAGAGACTCGCTCCACTCCGGTGGGATCAGAGCGGCGGGATTAAACCCGGGGCTGACTCGCCCGGAAAAGGGAGCGAAGGTCAGAAAGGTTTCGTAAATCACGATAATCTCCTTTCATGGAAAGGGAAATGCCGCCGCCAAAATTGGCGGCGGCATGAGAATGAGAAAGAAAGTAAGGGGTAATCTTACTTGATCTCGGCTTCGGCGCCAGCTTCCTTCAGCTCGGCGACCAGCTTCTCGGCATCTTCCTTGGAGATGGCTTCCTTCAGGGTCTTGGGGCAGTTGTCCACCAGATCCTTAGCGTCCTTCAGGCCCAGGCCGGTAGCGGCACGGACAACCTTGATGACGCCCAGCTTGGAAGCGCCGGCGCTCTTCAGGATGACGTCGAACTCAGTCTTCTCCTCGACCTCGGCAGCAGCGGTAGCAGCGGGAGCGGCAACAGCGGCGGCAGCGGCGGAAACACCGAAGACCTCCTCCAGGGTGTGAACGAGCTCAGACAGCTCCAGAACAGTCAGTTCCTTGACCTGGTCAACCAGGGCATTGATCTTTTCGCTAGCCATTGTAATGATCCTCCTAAATAATTTTTTTAGAGTAGAGTGGGCACAAAATAATCTGGCTTAGGATTATTCTGCGGCGGGAGCGGAGCCGTCCTTCTGCATCCGGATCTGATCCAGGACGAAGGCCAGGCTGGAGATGGGAGCCAGGAAGGTACCCAGGACAGAAGCGACCAGGGCGCTCTTGCTGGGCAGTTCACCGAAGCCGTTGAGCTGGTCGGCGGAGAGCACGGAGCCCTCAACGACGCCGCCCTTGATGGCCAGGGACTGAAGCTTATTCTTCTTGGCGAACTCGCAGACGATACGAGCAGGGGCGATGGGGTCGCCGGTGGTGGAAGCCATGGCGGTGGTACCGTGCAGAACCTCAGAGAAATCATAGCCGACGTTCTTCGTGGCAAAGTTGGTCAGAGTGTTCTTCACAACGGCGTAATCCACACCTGCTTCACGGAACTGCTTCCGCAGCTCGGTATCCTGAGCGACGGTGATACCCTTGTAGTCCACGAAGACCACGGAAGTAGCTTCCTTAATCTGGTTGGTCAGGGCGTCAACCACAGCTTTCTTGCTCTCAAGAACCTTAGCGTTGGGCATTTGTTTCACCTCCGAAAATAAAAAGTGTCTTTCTGCCGAAAGACAGAAAGACACGCAAATAAACTGATTTACGCACCTCGGCAGGATTTACCCGTAGAACCTGCTGTCTTTGGCAACTCATGTATGATAGCAGATTTTGGGGAAATTGTCAAGGGTTATTTTTAAAAAGAGGTCGAATAATTTGAGCAGGGGAGGGATAAATCCCCCCTCTGCAGCATTGGGGCCCTCATTTCACCGAGAACTTCACTTCATAGAACTGCTGATCGTGGTATTTGCGGATGAGGGGATGGATGTCGGCGGGGTCGTACACGTCCTCCAGGGTCAGGCGGATGGCGTAGTCACCCTTGGGAAGCTCCCCGAAGGCATCCTTCCAGTCTATAGAGAAGTCGGTGGTGCCGTCCATGTTCAGGGGGATGTCCTGGGCGGTCTTCTCCTTGTCAAAGTATATTTTTCCCTCCTCCGTGGTGCTGTAGAGGATGTAGTCCTGGACGTGGAGAGTGCCCACTTGCTGGCCATCTTTCTGGGTGCATTTCACTTTGACGCTGGTGGAAGTGGCTTCCGGAACTTCAAAGGTGAGGCCCCAGTCTTCATCATCCAGGAACCCTGTGCCGTCAGCCTTGGGGAACGCAGGGGTGCTGGGGTCCTGGTTCAGGGCGCGGACAGAGAACTGTTTGATGAGATGGCTCTCCCCGTCGGGGGTCTCGTACACATCGTAGATGAGACCCAGTTGGAATTCAGGGTAGGTGTAGTAGAACTGGGCCAGGCCGTTTTTGCTCTCAAAGGTTTCCGTGCAGAGGTCATACCGGGCGTCAATTCTGGCCCAGGCGATGAGGCCCTCCACGGTGATTTCGCCGTTCTTGATAGCGTCGGCCAGGGGCAGATTCTTGTCCCCCAGCTGAATGTCCACGGTTTTGAGGCCCACGTAGGTGATATTGCCATCATAGTTGTTTCCCAGGTCCTCAGGGGTCAGAACCTGTCCGCTGCCAAGGGTAACGGCCAGCTGTAACTTTGGCACCGGGTCCGAAGCCGCAGATGCCGAAACACAGCCGCAGAGCGCGGAGACGGTAAAAAGACAAATCAGCAAAACAAGAAGAATTTTGTGCCGTATATGTAATTTCATAGGAAAGCTCCTTTCTGATGGTGTTGGCAGACGGATGGGATATGGGACCATGGCTGCTGCTTCATGCATATCATTGCACACACAGGAGAGAAATGCAAGGGAATTTCATATAAGTTAAAGAAAATATAAGAAACAGCAGTGGAGGGCCTTGACCCTCCACTACGTTTTCACATCATTATTTCACCGTAAAGTCCACATCGTAGGTCTGCTTATCGTGGAAGTTCCGGGTCATAGGGTTCACGGCTGTCTCCTCGTATACGTCTTCGATGTACAGCCGGATGGCATAGTCGCCCTGGGGCAGCTTCTCGATGTTTTTGGTCCAGTCCATGGTAAGCTCCGTGTCGCCGTTCATATTCAACTGAATGTCCAGGTTCTCACCGGGAGCGGTGATGCTTTGTGCAATTGTACCGGTCTTGTTATAGACCGTAGCGGCCCACACCTTCAAG
>DVJG01000230.1 GCA_018710805.1 Candidatus Faecousia faecipullorum | reverse complement strand
ATGGGCTATGCCGCAGCGGTTGTTCCGAAATCCCAGTACGGCGAGCCTTTGGGAACTTTGGCCGGGAACAATCTGATGGGGTTTCCCAAGGGTCTGAATAAAGACCCGGTGGTTCCGGTGTTTCTGTTTTGCAGCATGTCTGAAGAGGACATAAACAACGCCTTGGCCGGTCTGCGCCAATCCGGTCTGGGAAAGAATGCTCTGAAAGCCATCCTCACCCCCACCAACCAATTCTGGACCGTAGCAACACTGGCAGAGGAGCTGGTCCGGGAACAGCAGGCAATGCAGGAAAGAATGTAAATACCGCCGGTTCTGTTTTTGGAACCGGCGGATTTTCATGGCCTTTTCCATCCTGTTGGCTGAAAGATTCCATATCACGAAAATAAGGGAGAGGCAAGCCTCTCCCTTACATATGATCGAATTACTCCTCGTCCTCCAGAGAGAACTCCAGGGTTTCACCGCAGTTGGGGCAGACGATGCTTCCCTTTTCCAGGGTTTCTTCGTCGAAGTCGATGATGTTGCCGCAGGAGCATTCCACCTCGTAGATGGTGGTGTCCTCATCGCCGAAGTCAAAGCCCTCTTCGGGTTCTTCCTCCGGATCATCCTCGTCTTCGTCCTCGTCCCAATCGTCGTCTTCGTAATCGTCGTCCCAGTCGTCCTCGTCGTCTTCATCCATGATGAAGTCCTCGATGGCGTCCAGGTCTTCTTCAATTTCGTCCAGCTCGTCGGAGATGGCGATGGTGGTCTCCTCAATCTCGGTGACACGCTTTGCCATATCGCCGAGAAGATCCACCATGGCGGCGATCATCTTGCCCTCATTGGACTTCGTATCGATGTCCAGGCCGTCCATGAGGCCCTTGAGGTAGGCAGACTTTTCGGAAATGGTCATAATCATTTACCTCCTTTAAGAGGCGTTTCCTTAGGCCTTGGAGCGGCCCAGGTACTCGCCGGTGCGGGTGTCGATCTGAATCTTGTCGCCCTCGTTGATGAAGAGAGGCACCTTCACTTCGGCTCCGGTCTCAACGGTGGCGGGCTTGGTGACGTTGGTGGCGGTGTTGCCGGCAAAGCCGGGTTCGGTATTGGTGACCACCAGGTCAACAAAGTTGGGAACTTCCACGCCGAAGACCTTGCCCTTGTAGAGCATAATGGTGCAGACGTCGTTCTCCTTCACGAACTTGAAGGAATCGTCCAGAGCGGAGGCGTCGATGGGCTCCAGCTCGTAGGTCTCCTGGTCCATAAAGTAGTAGAGGGAACCGTCATTGTAGGAATACTCCATCTTCTTGCGCTCGACAAACGCAGTGGGGAACTTTGCGGTGGGGTTGAAGCTGGTTTCGGTGACGGCTCCGGTGATGACGTTCTTCATCTTCACGCGGACAAAGGCGGCGCCCTTGCCGGGCTTCACGTGCTGGAATTCCACCACCTGCATGACTTTGCCGTCCATGTCAAAGGTAACGCCGTTTCTGAATTCACCTGCAGAAATCATTCTATTTATCCTCCTAATGTTGCCTTCCAGATGGGAAGACGGTTTGTGCACATAGATTTAGCAACTATAGTATACTGCAAAATCTTCCTTTTTGCAAGGGGTTCGCGAAAAATTTTAGACGATGATCAGGTTCTTGGGGCTCTTCGTGATGTCCTCGCAGCCGTCTTCCTTCAAAATGGTCACATCCTCAATGCGGACGCCAAACTTGCCGGGCAGATAGATGCCGGGTTCTGCGGAGAGCACAGCGTTCACAGGCAGGGGGTTCACATTGCGAAGACTTGCACCGGGGTCCTCGTGGATTTCCAGGCCCAGGCTGTGGCCGTAGCCATGGCCAAAATACTCGCCATAGCCGGCGTCCTCAATGACTTTTGCGGCGTTTTCATGGAGGACCTTGCCGGGAACCCCAGCCCGGGTCATGGCGATGGTGCTTACCTGGGCCTCCAGAACGGTGGCGTAGACCTTCTTCATTTCCTCGGTGGCATAGCCCACGGCCACGGTTCTCGTCATGTCAGAGCAGTAGCCCATGTAGGAAGCGCCAAAGTCCATGGTGACAAAATCTCCGGCCTGAATGACCCGCTCTCCCGCCACGCCATGGGGCAGACTGGTATTGGGTCCGGAAACCACGATGGGGTCAAAGGCAAGGCCCGTGCCGCCGTTTTTGTACATACAGTAGATAAGCTCAGCCTGAAGCTCCAGCTCGGTCATGCCGGGCTTGATGCGGCCAATGACTTCAGAGAATGCCTTGTCGGTAATGGACTGGGCCTTTCTCATGAGGTCCAGCTCCCACTCCTCCTTCTGGGCCCGGAAACCGTAGATTTTCTCGTTGAAGGGGGTGAGCTTGGCGTTCAGGTGCTTTTCATAGCCGAAGAATTCCTCGGCAGTGAGGTAGCGCTCCTCGTAGCCCAGGTTGGTGACACCAAAATCGGCAATGGCGTCGTTGAGCCGCTGATAGTAGCCGATGCCGTTTCCCACAGCCAGAACTTCAAAATTATGGATATTGTTTTCCGCAGATTCGGTGTAGCGGCTGTCGGTAAAGTAACGGCAGCCCTTCTTGGTGACAATGGCAACGCCCTCGGCAATGTCAAATTCTGCGCCGTAGTGGCGGCTGTAACGGGAGGTCAGAAGCAGACCATCCACTTCTCCGTCCAGCAAAGTCAGGTATTTGTCCAGGTTTTTCATTTTTTTATCCTCCTAGCCATGGCAATGAAAGGCAGTTCCAGCACATGGCGGCCTTTCAGCCAGATATTATGATTGTTGATAGCATCCACCAGAATGGACAGGACCCCCACATTGTTGGCCCCCAGAACATCGGTGTAGATCTGGTCTCCCACCAAAGCCGCCTGGGCGGCGGGGACGCCGTATTCCCGGAGGCACTGCTTAATTCCCTTGGAAAAGGGCTTTCTCGCGTGGGTAATGCATTTGAGGCCCAATTCCCGGCTGATGACAGGAACTCTTCCATTGTGGCTGTTGGACACCACACAAATTTGAATGTCCGGCAAGTGCTTCATATGCTCAAGCCAGGCAAGCATCTCCTCCGTAGGCTCGTCGGAAACATAGGGAAGAATCGTGTTGTCAAAATCCAGCATCAGAAGCTTGATGCCAAGCGATCGCAGCATATCCTCGTGGATATCCGTGAGCTTCGGAAGCATGATTTTGGGAATGGGAGAAATGGGCATAGCGCTGCTCCTTCCTGAATAGGCTGTTATCTAAGGAATTATAACATGGAATGGGGGATTTGTCCATGGCAATTCGCCATTATCTTGCCATGACGGCATCGGAAATGCGCGCTTGTCGGCATTTTCCGGAAAATACCGCCTGGATGGCCTGTCACCTGTCCCCTTATGGCGCGGGGCTTTCCGCCATGCCGAAGACGCTGAAACCCGGGTCCCTGCTGATTCTGGACGACTGCACTCCAATATACCGCCACGACCCGGCACTGATTCTGGAAGAACTCCAAAACTGTGTCCAGGAGCTGGCGCTGTGGGGTGTCCTGCTGGACTTCCAGCGGCCGGGATATCCGGGAGAACAGGCGCTGGCAAAAACGCTTACAGAGGGACTGCGCTGTCCTGTGGCTGTATCGGAGCTTTACGCCGGGGAAACGGATGGAGCGGTGTTCCTTGCTCCTACGCCGCTGACCGTACCGCTCAAAAAAGCCCTTGCCCCCTGGAAGGAGCGGGAAATTTGGCTGGACACATCTCTGGGCGGCGAGGAAATTTCTTTGTCTCCCAATGGTGCCGCAGCCCGCCTCACCTCCCAGCGGGAATCCCCGGAAACAGGTCATTCCGATGAAGCCCTCCACTGTCACTACCAAATCCGCACAGAAAAGGAAAAAGCCGTCTTCACCCTCTGGCGCACCCGGGAGGACCTGGACGCCCTTCTCCATGAGGCCGAAACATGGGGCGTCAAAACAGCGGTGGGACTATACCAGGAGCTAAAATAACGCCCATCCGGCAGGATAGCTGCCCGCAGTTACGGTCCGCAGGCAGAGAAAAACCGCCCCGTTTTCACGGGACGGTTTTATACGCTAGTCAAGAGGGATCAATAGAACTTTCTCTTGTTCTTACGTGCGGCCTCGGACTTCTGCTTACGCTTCAGGCTGGGGCTGACGTAGTGCTCGCGCTTCTTCACTTCGGCGATGACGCCCTCCTTGGCGCAGCTCCGCTTAAAGCGGCGCAGAGCGCTTTCCAGAGATTCATTCTCCTTGACGCGAATTTCAGACATGGTTTTCCCTCCCTCCGATGGCATCCGGCTAATTCCAGGATGCGTTCAGGGCCTAAATCTAGGCTTGAATATTATATACGGCTTTTCTCCGGTTGTCAAGAATCAAAATGAGAAAAATCGTATTTTTTGTTTTCCCGGGGAGAAAACCGAACCGTCCGTTTCTCACTTGACAATGAGATTCACCAGCTTGTTCTTGACCACGATGGTCTTCACAATAGAGCCGCCCTGCTTTTCCAGGAACTTTGCGATCTTCTCGTCAGCCAGAGCGTTTTTCACGACCTCTTCATTGGGAAGGTCCGCAGTCATCTGAACGGTGCCGCGCATTTTGCCATTAACCTGGACAGCAAAGGTGATTTCCGTATCCTTGCACTTCTCCTCGGAATATTCGGGCCAGGGCTCATAGGCAATGGTGCCTTCATGGCCCAGAAGCTGCCACATTTCCTCGCCTACGTGGGGCGTGATGCAGGAGAGCATTTTAATGAAGCCCTCGGCGTAGGTCTTGGGGCAGGAGCCGTTCTTGTAGACCTCGTTGACGAAGACCATCATCTGGGCAATGGCGGTGTTGAAGCCCAGGGTCTCAAAATCGGAGGTGACCTTCTTCACGGTCTGGTGGTAGATTTTGGTCAGCTTCCCGTCGTCAGTCTCGGTGATGTTCTGAGGCTCTGTGAAGAAGTTCCAAACGCGGTTAATGAACTTCTTGGCACCAGCCACGCCGGAGGTGCTCCAGGGCTTGGAGACTTCCAGGGGGCCCATGAACATTTCGTACAGACGCAGAGTGTCCGCGCCGTACTCACGGACCACGTCGCTGGGATTAACCACGAACTCGGGGAAGCGCTTGCCCATTTTGATGCCGTTCTCGCCCAGGATCATGCCCTGGTGCACCAGCTTCTGGAAGGGCTCCTTCACCGGGGAGATGCCCTCGTCATACAGGAAGCGGTTCCAGATACGGGAGTAAATCAGATGTCCCACGGCGTGCTCAGGACCGCCGATATACAGGTCCACCGGGAGCCAGTGCTTCAGCAGTTCCGGGTCACACAGCTGCTTGTCGTTCTTGGGGTCGATATAGCGCATATAGTACCAGGAGGAACCGGCGGAACCGGGCATGGTGGAGGTCTCCCGAAGGCCCTTCACACCGTTTCTGTCATAGTGCTTCCACTCGGTGGCGTTCTCCAAGGGGGCCTTGCCGCCCTTGCCCTTGTAGTCGTCCAGCTCGGGCAGGATCAGGGGCAGTTCCTCGTCGGGCAGGAACACGGTCTTGCCGTCTTCGGTGTAGACACAGGGCACAGGCTCGCCCCAGTAGCGCTGGCGGGCAAAAATCCATTCCCGGAAGTGGTAGTTGTTTTTCCGCCGGGCCACTCCCAGCTTTTCCAGCTTGCAGGTGATGGCTTCCTTGGCCTCCTCCACAGTGAGGCCCGTGAACTCCTGGGAGTTCATGAGCTTGCAGCCCTTGCCCAGATAGTCCTGCTTTTCAAAGGCGTGCTCGCTGACGTCGGCGCCGTCGATGACCTGAATCATGGGAAGGCCGTGGGCAATGGCGTACTCGAAGTCACGCTGGTCGTGGCTGGGCACCGCCATAACGGCACCTGTGCCGTAGCTTGCCAGGACAAAGTCGCCGATGAACACAGGCACTTCCTTGCCGTTCACGGGGTTCACAGCATATACGCCCTTGAGGGGGCAGCCGGACTTGGTCTTGTTGAGCTCCGTACGGTCCATGTCGCTCTTTTTCACGGCCTCGTCGATGTAAGCCTGGACCTCTTCCTTATTTTCCACCCGGTCCATAAGGGACTGGACAATTTTTCCGTCAGGAGCCAGCACCATGAAGGTGATGCCATAGATGGTTTCGATGCAGGTGGTGTAGATGGAGAAGTCTCCGCCGCCCACCAGCTTAAAGTCCACCTCCACGCCGGTGGATTTGCCAATCCAGTTGCGCTGAATTTCCTTGGTGGATTCCGGCCAGTCGATCTCGTTGAGCCCTTCCAGCAGCTTTTCTGCAAAGGCAGGCTGGTCGATGACCCACTGCATCATGTTCTTCTTCACAACAGGATAGCCGCCCCGCTCGGACTTGCCGTCGATGACCTCGTCGTTGGAGAGCACGGTGCCCAGCTCCTCGCACCAGTTCACAGGCATTTCAATGCGCTTGGCATAGCCGGCTTCGTAGAGCTTCTTGAAAATCCACTGGGTCCACTTATAGAAAGAGGGGTCGGATGTGGCCACCATCTTGGACCAGTCGTAGTCGAAGCCCAATTCCTTCAGCTGGGCGGAGAAGGTCTCAATATTCTTCTGGGTGAAGCCGTTGGGGTGGTGTCCCGTGGTGACGGCGTACTGCTCGGCGGGCAGGCCGAAGGAATCATAGCCCATGGGGTGGAGCACATTGTAGCCCTGCATCCGCTTCATCCGGGACATAATATCCGTAGCCGTATAGCCCTCGGGATGGCCGGCATGAAGGCCCACGCCCGAAGGATAGGGGAACATATCCAGAACGTAATACTTGGGTTTGGAGAAATCCCAAACATCCGTATGGAAGGTATCGTTTTCCTCCCAGTATTTCTGCCACTTCTTTTCAATGCTGGAAAAATCGTAATTCATGGGATGATACACCTCTTAAATCGAGTAAACTCGATGATATTTCTTTCGTACTTCCGATATGCAGTCTGCGTCGGAGGAATTTGTCCCTCTCTTTTGGGAGCGTTAACTCTCGGGCATGACGATATCCTGAATATCGATCACCTCAGCGTCGCCCCAGAGGCGCTCCAGGTCATAGAATTTTCTTGCTTCCTCGGTGAACACATGGACCACAATGGTGCCGTAGTCCAGAAGCTCCCAGGCGCTTCCCCGGTGGCCTTCCCGGCCCAGCATGGGCTCGCCCAGCTGCTCCAAAGTGTACTCCGCGTAGTCGCAGAGGGTCTTGACGTGGGTGTTGGACGTGCCGGTGCAGATGAGAAAATAGTCTGCAAGGGAGCTGACACGGTCGATTTTCAGAAGCTTGATGTCCAAACCCTTCTTGGCGTCCAGGGCTTTTGTCACCTCATAGGCAATTTCTTTTGGTGTTAACATTGACAACGTCCTTTCTTGGTCTTTTGAAAATCCCCCGCAGGGACAAGCGGAAGCACCCTGAGGTGCGTCCCGATGAAAATGAATTGGTTTCGGTGTATGGCCGGTGCCATTTATTTGGCAGGTACATAGTCCTTGAGATAGGCCAGGGCCTCCCGGGATTCCGGGGACACTTCACTGCCCTGGTTTTTCAGGTGCTCCATGGTCATGTCCAGGCCAAGCTTCAAGGCTCCGGTGATGTCCGTAAAGGCCAGAACCCGGAGCTTCTCCACCCCGGGGAAATCCCGGTTTGGCTCCATGTAGTCCGCCACATAAATGATTTTTTCCAGCAGGTTCATCCCAGCTTTTCCCGTGGTATGAAAGCGAATGGCATCCACCACGGCCTGGTTCTCTCCGAAGATACGCTCTGCTACCAGAGAACCTGTCAGGGCATGCAGGGTCTTGGGATATTTTCTTGAAAATTCATTGAGCATTTTACCATAGGCCCCGCACAATGTCAACTGAAGGGGACCGTCCAGGGCCTTGGTAATGTCGTGGAGGATGCCCGCTCTGGCGGCGTCTTCCTCGTTGGCACCCCAGCGCCGGGCCAGCTCCACCGCCGTGTCCCGGCAGCCCAGAACGTGGTTCACCCGGCTGGGTTTCAGCAGACGGACCACCACCGATTCCAGCCGGTCCATGGGAAGGTTCTTCCAGTCGGCGGTGCTGTCGTAGAGGCCGCGGGCGCGGATGTATTCTCCCACCCCTGCAGGCAGAAACTCGTCGGCGCATTGGAAAGCCAGAAGCCGCTTTAACTGGGTGGAGGAAATGGGCAGGGCATCATTTTCCGCCAGATACACCTGCAATCCCTGACTGCGAAGCGTCTCCGCCTGGGCATGAACGCGCTCCTGCTCACCTTTTTTACCCCGGTAGAACACCCCCAGGGACACATTGTTCCGAAGATAGTCCCCGTCCTTCCAATCGGGGAAGCTCAGGAGCATATCGGCGCCCAGAAGAAGCACCAG
>DVJG01000229.1 GCA_018710805.1 Candidatus Faecousia faecipullorum | reverse complement strand
GGCATATCTCGGCACCGTGGCTGCCCATGTGGACGGCGGCGTGCCTGTCATCACCATGGACTGCGGCGAGCTGAACGACCGGAAGGTGGGCGAGATGTTCTACTTCCTGGAGCTGGTCTGCGGCGTCTCCGCTTACATCCTGGGTGTCAACCCCTTCAACCAGCCCGGCGTGGAGCTCTATAAGCGCAATATGTTCAAGCTCCTGGGCAAGCCCGGCTACGAGAAATAAGCACCGAATAGAATGAAAGAGGGACCCTTGGGGGTCCCTCTTTTACTGTCAAAAATCCTCTTTGAGGCTTTTTGACAGGTGTTTTGCAGTCTCCTGCGCGCATAATTTGTCCCTCGACGGGAGACAAATTCCACACTTGGATCCTGAGAAGTGTTTTCTGCCAGGTACACGCCCCGGCAGAAAACGCATTGAATTTTATTTGCCGCCCCTGGCGGCAAACTCTGCGAGGCTTTTTTGACAAGCTGAGAGGAGCCCTTGCGGGCCCCTCTTTTATTCTCTTTCGCCGCTGCGGCGGCGAAAAGGTCAAAACCTCTCCATAATGGCTGCGGCGCCTTTTTTCAGAATGTTCTCTGCATCGTATCCCAGTGCTTCGGTTAAAAGCCGGAACTCCGTCAGGCTCCCGTGGGGGACTGCCCAGGCGCCTGCGTCGGTGCCGGGGGCCAGAAGTCCTCCCATGTCTGCAAAGGCCGCCACGTTTTCCTGGGCGCTTTCCAGAATCTGCGCCACGTCCCTTTCCCGAAAACGTCCCTTGCCCCGGAGGTTTCCGATGGTGGAGAGAGTGGGCACCCAGACGGTGTTTCCAGCCGCCATGGCTTCCAAAGCCCCCTTGTCCAGATAGGCCCCGTGTTCCACGGAGTCCACCCCGGCCTCTGCCGCCGCCTCTACGCACCGGGCACCGTTGGCGTGGGCCATAACGGCCATGCCCTCTTCATGGGCGATGTGGATGCACGCCCGGATTTCCTCCGGCAGCAAAGGCTCCTGAGTCAGAACACCAAACCTGTCAAAGTCCATGAGGCCGGAAATCATGATTTTTATAAAATCCGCGCCCTTTTCCCGGTTCTGCGCCACAAGGGCCGAATACTCCCGGAAATTCTCCCAGCCCAGGCCGATGAAGCCGCCGTAGTGGCCCTTTTTATGCAGCGGCGACAGGGGCGTCCGGTAGCGGATACCGTATTCCGGAGCCAGCTCCCGGGCCCGCTTTCCCACGCCCCAGCGGTCCCCGCCGTCCCGGAGATAGGTAAAGCCCAGGGTCCGGTACGTCTCCAGGGTTTTGCGGATAAAGCCCTCGTGGGGCCTCTCTGCGTGGCGTCCAATGGCGGTTTTCCAGTCAAAGCCGTCCAGAACCATGTGGATATGGCAGTCACAGGCCATAGCCATCCCTCCTTTTTTCCAAAGTATAGCAGATTCCGCAGGTGGTTGCAAGGGCCTGTCCCTGCTCAAAATGTTCAGGAAGCCCAAAAGCCGCCGCTTTCTTTCCAGAAAAGCGGCGGCTTTTATTTGAAGAATTTATTTTCCCTTGTGGTAGAGCATCCGGATGGAATTGAGCACGCACAGCATGGCAACGCCGGAGTCGGCAAACACAGCCAGCCACATATTGGCGTAGCCCAGCAGGCCCAAGATCATCACCGCCAGCTTCACCCCCAGGGCGAAGATCACATTCTGCCAGGCGATGCGCTGGGTCTTGCCCGCAATGTCCAGGGCCTGGGGAATAGCCTCTGCATCGGAGGTCATGAACACCACGTCCGCCGCCTCAATGGCTGCGTCAGCGCCGCTGCCCATGGCGGCACCCACGTCTGCCCCCGCAAGAACCGGGGCGTCGTTGATGCCGTCACCCACGAACATGACGGGGCCGCTGCTGCGCCGGACTTCCTGGAGCCGTTCCAGCTTCTGATGGGGCAGAAGTCCTGCGTGGACCTCGGAGATTCCCACCATGCCGGCCACGGCCTGGGCGCTTTCTTTTGCGTCGCCGGTGAGCATGACCGTGTGGATGCCCTTGTCCCGCAGCTGCCGAACCGCCTGCTCGGAGCCGGGTTTTACGGTGTCTGCAATGGTCAGGCTCCCCCGGTAGACCCCGTCCACGGCAACCAAAACCCGGGTGCCATAGCTCTCATGTTTGGGATAGGGAACGTTCTTTTCCTGCAGAAGCCGGCCGTTGCCGCAGAGAATCTCTTTTCCGTCCAGCATGGCCCGGATGCCCCGGCCTGCCAGCTCCTCCAGCTCCTGGGGACGCCGCAGGGCGATGCCCTGGCTCATTGCCTCCGAGACAATGCTTTCGGCGATGGGATGGGTGGAGTCCTGCTCACAGCAGGCGCAGAGCTCCAGAATTTCTCTTCCGCCGTCGATGCTCTGAATGCGGAAGTCGCCCCGAGTCAGAGTACCGGTTTTGTCCATGACAACGGCCTTGATTTTGCCCATGACCTCCATGGACTGTCCGCCCTTGAACAGGATGCCTTTTTTGCTTCCTGCGCCGATGCCTGCAAAGAAGGCCAGGGGCACGCTGAGCACCAACGCACAGGGGCAGCTCATAACAAGAAACGACAGCGCCGTATACACCCAGTAGCTCCAGTTTCCCGTGACCAGTGAGGGCACAATGGCCACCAAGGCCGCCGCGCCCACCACCACCGGGGTGTAGACCCGGGCAAAGCGGGTGATGAAACGGTCTACCTTAGGCTTGCTGGCGGCGGCATTTTCCACGCTGTTCAAAATCCGGGTCACCATGGATTCTCCCAGAGGCTTTTCCGCCCGAATTTTCAGCTGGCCTGCCAGGTTCATACAGCCGGAAGTGACCAGGTCCCCGGGGGCGGCGCGGACAGGCACCGGCTCTCCTGTAATGGCAGAGGTGTCAATGCGGCTCTCTCCCGAGAGCACCACACCGTCCAGGGGAATGCGGTCTCCGGGCCGAACCAGGACCACATCGCCGACTTTTGCCTCTGACGCAGGAATTTCCCGGACATTGTCGCCTTCCACCAGCTGGACCACCTGGGGCCGCAGGTCCACGGCCTCCATAATTTGGTTCCGGCTCCGCTCCACGGCCTTGTGCTCGAACCACTCCCCCACTCGGTAGAAGAGCATAACGCCTACGCCCTCAGGTGCGTTGCCGATGAAGAACGCACCTATGGAAGCAATGGCCATTAGAAAGTTCTCATCCAGAACGTGGCCCTTCCGGAGGTTTTCATAGGCCTCCATCACCACTTCCCTGCCCAGCAGGACATAGACCCCCAGGCACAGAATCAGGCTCAGCCAGCCGGAAAAAACATGCTCCGTCAGAAGTCCCAGGACAAACAGACAGCCGCCTACCAAAATGGGTGCCACGGCATCGTTCTCCTGGTGCTCATGGGTGTGATGGTGTTCGTGGCCGTGATGGTGGTCATGGTCCAAGGCGCATCTGCCGCTTTCGCAGCCTTCCCGGTGTTCCGTGGGCCGGCCGTCTCTCGGATGAAATTCCACGCCGCTCTCCACGGTCCGGGCGATCTGCTGAAGTTCGGAAAGAAGCGCATCCGGGTCCTCCGCCGTCAGGTGCAGCTGACGGGTGGCGAAGGTAATAACCGCCTTCTCGACCTTGGGATGGGCGTTTAATTGGGCCTCTATTTTAGCGGCACAGCCTGCACAGTCCAGATTTTCTATGACGTAGACCGAACTTGCCATGGTTCCTCCTTCTCGATTGCATTTACATATGAGCAATCGTTCATGTGATAATGCAAGTATAGTCCTTTCTCTCTCCTTTGTCAATAGGATTCCGCAAAAAAGGCGAAAAAAACCATGGCAAAAGCAAGGAAGCCTTTGCCGTGGGCCAGGGGAACAAAAAACACAAAAATAAAGTCCTCCGCGGAAAAGCAGAGGACTTTACTTTACGACTTTAGATGTACTGCTTCATGGCCTCGCTGGCGTTGGCGGGGTCCTCGGAGATGGTCATGGTGATCTCCATGCTGTTGTCGGCGGCGAACTTGGCACACCAGGCAACGAATTCCTCGGCGGCGGCGAGGTCTGTGCCGATGGTCTTGTACAGGTTGTCGATAAACACATCGGTAATGTCAAAATTGCCGGCGTGCAGACCGCTCAGGAAGCCCTTGAGCATATCGGTGCCCTTAATGCCATACTCCTGGGAGTCTACCAGACGGACCTTATAAGTAACGTCGTAGGTAAGCTTTCTGCCATACTCGATGCAGACCACATCGCCGTGGGCTTCTGCCACAGCGCCGTGGATGGCGTCGATCAGTTTCTTGGTCTTGCCGGAGCCCTTCAGGCCCATAATTACATGAATCATCGGAAAGTCCTCCTTTGCTTGCCACTTGATTGGCTTATGCACATTCTACCAGCAATCGCCGTATTTTGCAACCCTTTTTTTGTGAATTTCGTGAGAGAATTTTGGCCTGTACTGGAAAAGGCCGGAAACCGGTCCCAAAGGGAGAAAATCCCCTTCCTGTCTAGGCGTTTTCTTTCAGCGCGGTGATTTTCTGTCCCACAGGGCAGGCTGTTTCGTAGGGACAGGTGCCCCAGGCGCAGTCACATTCGGTGATCTCCCCGTCCTCCAGAATAACCTCCACCATGCGGCTGGAATCCAGCTGGCGGCAGTAGCCCGAGACGAATACTTCTTTTTCCATATTAACCTCGCACGTAATCGTTAATAAGTCTTCTTACAGCATCAACTTTTTCTTTGTCAAATTCATAAGCCTTTCTCGGTTTGACAAAGTTTTTGCTTCCCCGCTTTTCATAAGCGTAGCGAGGTATGAGCTGGATGTGATAATGGTTGTTAGGACCATCGCACATCGTACACAGATAGACACGTTCACAGCCATACACTTCACAAAGGATTTGCATGAAGCGTTTTGCAAAACGGATGATCTTTTCGTTGATGCAGTCAGGCGCTTCGCTCATATCGTGATAGTGTTCCATGGTGCAAATACACATATGGCCGTCAGCTCTGGGATTGCCCACAAAAAAGCACTCAATATCTTCATCCTCATATAACAGCTTATCCGAAAGGTCGCCGTAGAGTGCACCGCCGTTTTCGCGATTAAAGCAGGTCGGGCAAATACCCATATCAACCAGTTCTCCGGGGGAAAGCTTCAGCAATTCCTCTTTATTCATTACCATCCTATGCCTCCTTAAATCAAAAAATGCATGTTTACCCTTCCATTATATTGGACTTTTCCGAAAAATCAAGAAATATCCTGGGGATTACGTTCCGTCAATACCGATTGCCCATCCTATTTGACCGATGACCGGGATTTCCCCCACAAGGTCTTTTTTTATTGTATAATGGTCGTACCAACAGAAAGGAGTTGATACGGATGCAGTTTATACTACGCATTGACCCGGAAAAAGAGGAGGAGGTGGTGGCACAGGTACACAAGGAAAGCGAGTTCACGGACAAACTCCAGGCACTGGTGCGGCAGGGGGAAGGCTTAAACACCTTTTACGGCTATGACGAGGGCGACATCCATTTGTTAAGCATCGAAAAGGCTGAGGCATTCTTCACCGCAGAGGACAAAACCTATGCCGTGATGGACGATGGACGCAGGTATCGGATTCGCTGTCGGCTGTATGAGCTGGAGGAGAAGCTTCCGGCCCAATTCATCCGCATCAGCAAATCGGCCATTGCCAACCGCAGAGCCATGGCCCGCCTGGAAACCCAGCTGTCCGGAGCCGTGAACGTGGTATTTAGAAGCGGATATGTGGACTATGTATCAAGACGTTGTTTTGCCGACATGAAAAGGAGGTACGGATTATGAAAAAGAAAGTCAAATCTTTTATTCTGCGGGGAATGCTGGGTGCCTGGGGCGGCCCGGCGATTCTCGCCATTATCTGGGCAGTTATGTCCCGAAAAGGCATCCTTACGGACATAAGCATTTCCGAGGCCGTTCAAAATGTGTGGTCTTCCATGCTGCTGGCCTTTATTGCAGCGGGGATTTCCGTGGTCCACGACTCCCAGCGGCTGCCCAAGCCCACGGCGGCGCTGATTCAGTGCGCTGTTCTGTACGCGGATTATCTGCTCATTTATCTTTTCAACGGCTGGCTTCCAAGCCATAAAATCTTAGCCTTTACGGTAATTTTCCTGGTTGGCTTCCTGGTGATCTGGCTGGCGATCTACTTATCCATCCGGTATAAAGTGAGAAAAATCAATCAAAAGCTCCTGAAGCAGGAGTGAGAAATGCCCCATGGCAGAGCGAAATCTGCCATGGGGCAAAAACTATTCAGACATCTGCGATTTCTCTTCTTCAATGACGCAGTAGCCTCTGGGGCCCAGGGTCAGCCAGTCGGGAGCCACCACCTGTAAGTTGTAGCCGAAGATCAGCTCGCCAAAGGGAATCTGCCAGGCGTCGCCGCTGCGGTTGCAGTACATCCGAAGGGTCGTCCCGCCGTAGCTTCTGGTGAAGCCCACGTGCTTATCCTCGGCGTGGAAGAACTGGATGTCCCCTAAACGCAGGGCCTCCTGGCTTCGCCGGAGCTTACCCAGCCGCTTGAAATGCTCCAAAAACTCCTCGTCCTCCCGGCCCCAGGGGTAGGGGCGGCGGTTGAAGGGGTCCCGGTAGCCCTCCATCTTCGCCTCGTCGCCGTAGTAAAGGCTGGGACTTCCGGGGAGGGTGTATTGCAGGAACGACGCCATGAGAAGCCGTTCCCAGGCAACGTCCATCTGATTCCGGCTTAAATGCCGCTTTGCCTTTTCCTCCCGGCTTCCGTCAAAGTCGTCCACCAGTGCCGTAAGGATTCGGGCGGTGTCGTGGGTGCCAAGAAGATTCATGTTGCAGTGGACCACCTGGGGCGGATAATTCTCCGCAATGGTCATCACCGTGCTCTTGAGGCTCTGTCCGCCGTCGATGCCTCGAACATAGTTGATAATGGCGGTGCGGAAGGGGTAGTTCATGACGCTGTCCAGCTCGCCGTTTGTGAAATAGCGGCGGCGCTGGCCATAGGCCATCTTATTGGAGG
>DVJG01000228.1 GCA_018710805.1 Candidatus Faecousia faecipullorum | reverse complement strand
GCCGTACTTATGACCCACGGCAAGGAATCGGTGCTTGCGAACATTGACGCCATCGAGAAAAACGAAGACGCCACAGCCAAGGATGAGGACCTGCTTACCACGCTGGAAGTGGCCTACGAGTACTACCTCCGGGGCTTTGAATTCCTTCCCATCGACCTGTACCAAAGCGAGGCCATCCGCTTTAAAATCGTAGACGGAAAACTCCTGCCGCCCTTTGTTGCCATTTCCGGCCTGGGCGAGAGTGCAGCCTGGGATCTGGTGGAGGGCAGAAAGGGCAAGACCTTCCTGTCTGTGGAAGAGGTTGCTGCCGCCTGCCCCAAGGTCTCCAAGACCCATATCCAGATGCTGAAGGACGCCGGCGCGTTCGGAACTCTGCCGGACACCAGTCAGGTCAGTTTCTTCTAAAAAGTTGGATTTTTTCTTGCAAATACCATCCTCTGATGATATGATGTATTTATCATCAATCGACAAGGAGGAATCCCCATGAAACATATTTTTGCAATGCTGCTGGCCCTGGTTCTCATTCTGAGCGGCTGTGCCAGAATACCCATGGGCATCCAGCCGGAAGAGTCCGCTGCTTCCGCTCCGGAAGAAGCCACTGTTTCCGAGGAAACCACCGCAGAGACAGAAGCCACTGTCAGTGCCCAGGAGGCGGTGGGCACCTTCCAGGGCGGCGTGTATGAAAACGACCTGCTGGGCGTTACCGCTTCCTTCGACAGCGACTGGTATATCGCCACTGCAGAGGAAAGACTGCAAATCATGGGCGCTACAGTGGACACGCTGGATGATGATGCCCTGGTGGAGTCTTTAGAGAAAAACGGGACTGCCATGGACCTCTATGCCGCCCAGGAAAACAGCAGCAATGTCAACGTCATGCTGGAGAAAATCGGTTTCCAAAGTGTCTTGATCAGCGAAGAAATGTACGTGGACATCACCCTGGAGCAGCTTCCCAAGGTCATGGAGACCCTTCAGGTGGAGGATGCCAAGCTGGAAAAAATCAGCCTGACTTTTGCAGGGGAAACCCATCCCGGCATCTCCGTGTCCGGAATTCAGAGCGGCATGAATTTCTATGAAAAGATGGCGGTGGTAAAATCCGGAGGCTACTTTGGCGTGATTACCGCAGCCTGCTACAATGAAGATGTAACGGACGACATTCTTGGCCTCTTCCAAGCAAAATAAAAAAGTTTCCGAAAGGCATCGGCCCTAGGGCCGATGCCTTTTTTGCAACCATAGAAGAAACTTCTTGAATTTTGCCGCCTGATTTCGTACAATAAAGAACATATAGAAAAGGGAGGCAACGTTTATGACCATTGGCGAATTCATAAAGTTCCTGGACGGCATCGCCTGGGGACCCTGGATGCTGGTGCTCCTGGTGGGCACGGGTATCTTCCTCAGCGCCCGGGTAGGCTTTATTCAATTCCGGAAATTCGGCTATGCCATGCGAAACACCA
The DNA here is from genome assembly GCA_018710805.1 of Candidatus Faecousia faecipullorum. GTDB lineage: Bacteria > Bacillota > Clostridia > Oscillospirales > Oscillospiraceae > Faecousia > Faecousia faecipullorum. Next base: position 8,767 of record DVJG01000228.1, on the reverse strand, counting down.
TTGGCAAAGTCTTCCACAAGCAGTCTGCCGGAGACGGCGAAGTCACCCCGTTCCAGGCGGTGACCACGGCCCTTGCCGCCACGGTGGGCACGGGCAACATTGCAGGCGTCACGGGCGCCATTACCGTGGGCGGCCCTGGCGCCGTTTTCTGGATGTGGATTTCGGCCCTGTTCGGCATGACCACGAAATATGCCGAGGTGGTTCTGGCGGTGCGGTATCGGGAGCGCAACGCAAAGGGCGACTATGTAGGCGGCCCCATGTACTACATCAAAAACGGTCTCGGCCAAAAATGGACCTGGCTTGCCATGGTGTTCAGCCTGCTGGGCGCGATTACTGCCTTCGGCACGGGAAATATGACCCAGGTGAACACCATTGCAGGGGCGTTCAACACCGTGATTGACGCTTTCGGCGGCAACAGCCAGGGAACCCTTATCTCCATGTTCGGCCAGATGGTACCCCTGTCCAGCCTGATTATCGGAGTGCTGGTTGCTGTGCTTGTGGCATTGGTGCTCTTCGGCGGCATCAAGCGCATTGGCTCTGTGACGGAAAAGCTGGTGCCGTTTATGGCGGCCATCTATATCATCTGCTCGCTGGTGGTGGTGCTGTGCAATCTCGGCTCCATCGGGAAAATCTTCGCCATGATTTTCAAAGGCGCGTTTTCTGCCCAAGCGGCTTTGGGCGGCGCTTTTGGCATCACCATTATGTCCACAATCCAAAAGGGCGTGGGCAGAGGCATTTTCTCCAACGAAGCGGGCCTTGGCTCGGCGCCCATGGCCCACGCGGCGACTTCCGAAATTGATCCGGTGCGCCAGGGGCTTTACGGCATTTTTGAGGTGTTTATGGACACCATCGTCATCTGCTCCCTGACGGCCCTGACCCTTCTGTGCGGCGCTCAGCGGGGCGTGGACATTGCCTGGGGCCAGAGCGCAGGGGCAGAGCTCATCAGCGCCTCCTACGCCACGGTGTTTGGCTCCAAAATCGGCTCTTTGATTGTGGCCGTAGGCATCTGCCTCTTTGCCCTGTCTACCACCCTGAGCTGGGCCCTTTACGGCAGCCGATGCTTTGAGTTTCTGGCCGGCACAAAGGCGGTGACCTTCTATCAGATTGTCTTCGTCCTGATGGTGGTGGTCGGCGCAACCCTGAAGCTGGAGTTGGTGTGGGACATTGCGGATATGATGAACGGCTTCATGGCAGTTCCCAACCTCGTCGCCCTGCTTGGTCTCTCCGGCGTGGTGGTGAAGCTGACAAAGAATTATTTTGACAAAGAGAATCTGAGAAAATAACAGAAAACCGGGAAACTTGCCGTTTCCCGGTTTTTTAGACCGTCAAAAATCCTCTATGAGGCTTTTTGACAGGTGTTTTGCAGTCTCCTGCGTGCATAATTTGTCCCCCATGGGGGACAAATTCCACACTTGGAGCCTGAGAAGTGTTTTCTGCCAGGTTCACGCCCCGGCAGAAAACCAATTGGATTTTCTTGGCCGCCTCAGGCGGCAACGCTGCGAGGCTTTTTTAACAAGCTGGAAAACCGGGAAACTTGCCGTTTCCCGGTTTTTGTATACCTATTGCAAAAACAACCTCCATATGCTATACTAAACTTATGAAATTTACCCAAGGAGGGAAGGGAAATGCAAGAAACAGGTTCTCAATTTCACATCCGCTGTGTTTCCGGAGACGTGGGAAGATATGTATTTCTGCCCGGTGACCCGGGAAGGTGTGAATCCATTGCCGCATACTTTGATAACCCCGTTCACGTGGGCATGAACCGGGAATACAACATCTACACGGGAACGCTTTTGGGAGAGAAGGTCAGCGTCTGTTCCACAGGCATTGGCGGTCCCTCGGCCTCCATCGCCATGGAGGAGCTGCATAACATCGGCGCCGACACGTTCATCCGTGTGGGTACCTGCGGCGGCATCGATATGGACGTGCTGCCCGGTGACGTGGTGGTGGCCACAGGCGCCATCCGCTATGAGCACACATCCTTAGAATATGCCCCCATTGAATTTCCTGCGGTGCCGGACTTTGACGTTACAGCGGCCCTGAAAGCCGCCGGAGAAGAGCTGGGCTATCGCATTCAAATGGGCGTTGTCCAGTGCAAGGATTCCTTCTACGGCCAGCACAGCCCGGAAAAATCCCCGGTGTATTATGATTTGCTCCAAAAATGGGAGAGCTGGAAGCGCCTGGGGGTCAAGGCCAGCGAAATGGAGTCCGCCGCCCTCTTTGTGGTGGCCTCTGCTCTTCGCGTCCGGTGCGGAAGCTGCTTCCACGTGATTTGGAACCAGGAGCGGGAGAAGGCAGGCCTCGCCATGCCCATGACCGAGGACACCAGCGGCGCTGTCAAGGTTGGCATCGAAGCCATGAAAAAAATCATTACCGCCGATCGGGCGAAAAAGTAGCAAAAATCAGAAGGGGAGAGGTGATGAACCTCTCCCCTTGCGGATTTATGGGAAGGAATTATGGGTCCAGGGGGATCTCCGTGCCGTTGATGGTCACGGATTTCACCTGGTCCACATCAACCATACGGTTGAACATAAAGGTGGTTTCGTGAAAATCAAGCAAGAAATTGTACTGATCATAAGACTGACCATCTTCATAGGCTGCCTTGATCATTGGCTTGTGGGGGTCCAGTTTAGATGTCTCCACGGCATAGAGGAAATTCTCCAAATAGTCCTTCCCTCTTACGGCATACGAACTGCCATCCTTGTAGCCAATGGTAAGCTCCTCTATATCGGCGGTAAAGGGCATATCCGTATAATCCACGCAGATGGCAATGGGAGAAATTCGGACGGCACCGTCATAGGCGCTCACGTGGGGCAGATTTTCCTCTCCATTCAGGGAAATGTGAATCTTCTCCGGGCACTCCCAGGAGTTCATAATGGCCTGCCGCTCTTCTTCTGTGGTGGCTTGCGCCAGCAAAGCATCGGATTCCTGGAGGGTCACCGAGGCCCAGAGGGTGAATGTCAAATCCACTGACGGGTCTTTGACTTTGGGAAGGTGACCACTTTCCGGCAAATCCGGGTTCTCATTTATCAGCTGTTTGGTCTCGAAATACCGATAGTAGTGGGCGATGGTTAGCTTTGTGGGAGTACAGTTCTCTTGGATGATGTAGTTTTTGTAATACTGGGAGGATTGAATCAGCTCTCCTCCAGGGAAGGTGACTTCACCGTTATTGAACACTTCGTATTTGGGAATGCCATTCGGGTTTTCCAAAATAAGGGTCAGCACACCGCTCTGGGTAGCGCTGTCGTAGAGATTAGCGTCCACAGTGAGGGTATAACCTTTCCAGGTGATGGACTGGCCCACGGCGGACACGTGGGGCGCTACTTCTTCCACCACATTCTGGTTTGCGGGGACACGGTCGAAGGTGGGCTCCACAATAATGTTGACGCCGTCTTCGAAGGGAGTGATGCTTCCTTCGCTGTGATCGTATCCCGTCTTATTACCAAAGAGATGATCCATCATGTCCTGAGGGCTGTCGAAGAGAATATAGCCGCCAATGGCGTAGGCAGTCATGGTGAGAAGGGACAGGAGCAACGCCGCTACCAGAATATTTCTTACGATACGGGCAAATGTCTTATGGGGTTTCAAGGTAGGTTCCTCCTTCTTATTGGAGGGTCTCACAGACTCCAACTCGCTTTGGGCCAGGTGGCGGTCTTCCGCCTGGCCGATGGCCAGAAACAGGTCCTCTGCTTTCATAGGGCGTAACCCTCCTTCTTGAGATGATTTCTGAGTTTTTCCCGGGTCCTGAACAGGGTACTGCTGACAGTGCCGCGTTTCATGCCATAGCGGGCGGCAATTTTTTCACAGTCCTCTACATAGAAGTAACGGCGCAGGAAGAGATTCCGCTCCTTTTGGGGAAGCTCTGAGAGAAAAGCGCGGATGGTCATTTCCAGCTCTTTGACGCTGAGACCATCGTCTACAGCACCGGGGGAGGCCAGACACTCGCTGAGCTCCTCCAACACAAGGTCCATTTCTCCGCCGCCACGTTTTCCGGCGCATTCTTTTCGCCAGCGGCTGAAGGCAAGATTCCGGGTAATTTTGGCAAGGAATAATTTGAAAACATCCGGATGCTTGGGGGAATGGCGTTCCAGGTTTGCAAATAGGTGTCGTTCACCGTCTCCTCGGCATCCTGAGCACTGTGCAGAATGTTGTCAGCGATGGAATAGCAGTAGCTTCCGTATTTCCGGGCCGTCTCTAACACCGCCTGCTCATCCCGGGAAAAATACAGTGCCAGAATTTTTTGATCGTCCATATGTGTTCCCCCTCTGTTGTTTCTTGAAGGTCCTTCTACCCTATAAGACGCAGAAAATCTCTCCGTGCAACAAATTTTAGATAAATTTTTGAAAAAGTAAGGGAGGGGCAAGCCCCTCCCTTAATAATGGAACCAGTCTATATTACGAATCAGGGGATTGAGATCTATCGATGGCCTAAGGTTTCCAAACCGGGAAGTCCCTTTCTTAGAGATCAATCCAAATTCCCTCGTCCCTGATTTTGGCGTTTGGAAGCGCGCGATAAAATCGCTGAGCCTCCTCATTGCTGGCAATGAGCCCAACCAGGGTATTTATGTCAAGTTCTTTCAGATACCTTCTCAGATGCTGCATCAGCGCCTGGGCAACGCCGTGATGCCGATGGCTTTGCAGCACGCAAATCCAGTCCAGATAGGCTTTTTTGCTGCCGTCAAAGTGGCTGGGCAGAATGGAGGCATCGATACGACCCACAACCCGGGAATCCACATAGGCCAAAAAGGAAACGGCATTTACAAACCCAGGGTCCGAAAAGCTGTTTTCCACGGCCTTCTCATAGGCTTCGTCGATTTCCCAGCCCCAGGAATTCTCCTGCTCCCGCAGGGCCAGCTCAAAGGCAATGCAGTCGGCAATCCGCTCTTTTGTGTATGGTTCAATTCTGATTTCCATTTTATCTCCCTTTTGTATAAAGCCTTCCCGGATAGGGAAGGCTTTTGCGTTCAGTTTTCATCCGGGAAATCTGCTTTATACTGCTCCCAGAGCTCCCACTGTTCCTGCTTCCGCAGGCCCCGGCGGACCAGTTTTTTGACAATATCGTAAATGACTGCAAACACAGGCACGCAGATAACCATGCCCACAATGCCCCACAGACCGCCGAAGAGGACAATGGCGAAGAGAACCCAGAAACTGCTCAGGCCTGTGCGGTCCCCCAGAATTTTGGGGCCGATGACGTTGCCGTCCAGCTGCTGCAGAGCCAGCACAAAAATCACAAACCACAGCGCTTTCATGGGGCTTTCCATTAAGATCAGCAGAGTTGACGGAATTGCGCCGATGAAGGGACCGAAGAAGGGAATGACGTTGGTGATGCCCACAATGGCGGAGACCAGCAGGGCGTTGGGGAAGCGCAAAAGCACGCATCCGATATAGCAGAGGACGCCGATAATGGCGGAATCCAGGAGCTTGCCGTCAATAAAACCGCCGAACATCTTGTCCACGAATTTGACTTCCGCCAGAAGCATATCGGCCCACCGGGGCTTCAGAGCACTGCGAATGATCAGAACGCTTTGCCGGGCAAACCGCTTCCGGCTGGACAGGAGATAACAGGCGACAATCAGACCGATCAGCAGATTATACACCGTCCGCAGGAGCTTCACCACGCTGGTGCTCACGCCGGAGACGATGCTCATGACGCTGGAAATGTAGGGCTGGATAAAGTCCTGGGTCCAGGTTTCCATCTGGGTGTAGAAGGAATTGGAGAGATTGTTGATAAGATTTGCCAGCATGGGGTTTTCACCGAAGGTTTTCTGTGCCCAGGCAAGGAACTGATTGATTTGATCCGGGATACCGTTCCAAAGGGTCACGATGCTGGAAATGAGCTGAGGGGCGATCATAATAATGAGGGTGTAGATTATGAGAATGCCTGTCAGCAGACTCAGTCCCACGGACAGGGGCTTCGCAAATTTCTTTCCCCGATTGGGAAGCCAGCGGGTGAACTGGTACTCATAGACATTGCACATGGGCCGCAGCAGGTAGGCAAAAACGCCGCCATAGACAAAGGGGGCCAAAAGCTCTCCCAGGGTGTTCACTGCATCGCCTACGCCTTGGAAACGATACACAAAGAAAAATACCAGAATACTCAGGCTGATTCCGCCGAAGATGGCGAGCATCAGGTATAAATACCGTCGTTTATAGGGGTCCTGCATCCCATCATCCCTCTCTGCTTTCGATAGATTCAGTATATCAGGATTGGAGTTCGGCAGTTTGAACAAATTGTGAACATTTGCTGTTTTGCTGCAGGGAAGGGACAGCGCCGCCCCGCAGGCGATATTACAAAAAGTTTACGTCTCTCCTCTTGCCAGGGTCGTTTCAATTGGATATAATAAGAAAAATTCCTTAAGGAGGAAATGTCATGTTTTACTACGGTTTCGACTGGACCTATGTGGCCCTGGTACTTCCCTGCGTGATCTTGGCCATGGCGGCCAGTGCCAACGTCAATTCCACCTTTAAGCGCTACTCGAAGGAGCTTTCCAGGCGGCATCTCACAGGCGCCGAGGCTGCCCAACGGGTGCTCTCGGCCAATGGCGTCTCCGGAGTCCGTTTTGAACGGGTGTCGGGGAACCTCACGGACCACTATGACCCCAGGAGCAACGTGATTCGCCTGTCCGACGACGTATTCGGGAGCACTTCCATTGCCGCCATCGGTGTTGCCTGCCACGAAGCGGGGCACGCGGTGCAGTACGCCAAAGGCTACGCGCCCATCAAATTACGGGCTGCCATTATCCCTGTGACGAATTTTGGCTCCCGGCTCGCCATGCCTCTGATTCTGCTTGGCCTGCTGTTCTCCGCCGGAAGCTACTTTGGAGACACCATGGTGTATCTGGGTATCGCCTGCTTTGGTCTGTCCGTCCTGTTCCAGCTGGTGACGCTTCCTGTAGAGTTCAACGCCAGCCGCCGTGCCTTGCAGGCCATTGAGAGCAATGAACTGCTGACGGAGGAAGAGTACCGCGGCGCCCGGAAGACCCTCACCGCTGCTGCCATGACCTACGTGGCTGCCACCGCCGTGGCCCTGGCCCAGCTGCTGCGGCTTCTGATGATTTTCGGCGGTCGGAGAAGCAGAGATTAAAATGGCGGTCCTATTGACTTTTCTGCCGGATTTGCTATAATTCCATGGAAATCATTAGAAATTCGAGGATGAATCATGGAAGCCTTGCTGGAACTCTACGAAACCATGGGGGTATCCCCCGCTGTCTATACCTATGGCGAACAGGCCCTGGAAAAACTCCGGAGCCGTTTTGACGCCATTGACAAAATTGCCGAATACAACCAGGCCAAGGTTGTCCGGGCCATGCAGAAGAACCGGGTCAGTGCGGCCTGCTTCGCCGCCACAACGGGCTACGGCTATGACGACCTGGGCCGGGACAATCTGGAGCGCGTCTATGCCGACGTGTTCCACACGGAAGCCGCTCTGGTCCGGCCTCAAATCACCTGCGGAACCCACGCCCTGACCGTGGCCCTCAGTGCCAACCTGCTTCCCGGCGACGAGCTGCTGTCTCCCGTGGGACTGCCCTACGACACCCTCCAGGAGGTCATCGGCATCCGGAAAAGCCCCTGCTCTCTGGCAGAGTATGGCGTTAAGTACCGTCAGGTTGACCTGCTGCCCGACGGAAGCTTTGACTATGCAGGCATCCAAAATGCCATTAACCCCAAGACGAAACTCATTACCATCCAGCGCTCCAAGGGCTACGCAACACGGCCCACTTTTTCGGTGCGTCAGATCGGAGAGCTCATTGCTTTCTGCAAACGTATCAAGCCCGACGTAAAGGTGATGGTGGACAACTGCTACGGCGAGTTTGTGGAGGAAATCGAACCCTCCGACGTGGGTGCTGACATGACGGTGGGCTCTCTCATCAAGAACCCCGGCGGCGGCCTGGCTCCCATTGGCGGCTACATTGTGGGCACAAAGGAATGCGTGGACCGCTGCGCCTATCGGCTCTCTGCGCCTGGCCTCGGCCAGGAGGTGGGTGCCAACCTGGGACTGATGCCGGCGCTGTATCAGGGCTTCTTCCTGGCCCCCACCGTGGTGGCGGGCGCCGAAAAGGGTGCTGTATTCGCCGCGAACCTCTATGAGCCTCTGGGCTTCCGCTGCGTGCCCGGTGCCGACGAAGTGCGCCACGACATCATCCAGGCCGTGGAATTGGGCAGCGAAGCGGGCATGGTGGCCTTTTGCAAGGGCATCCAGGCGGCGGCGCCTGTGGACTCCTTCGCAACCCCCTATCCTTCCGATATGCCGGGCTACGAAGACAAGGTCATTATGGCCGCAGGGGCCTTTGTCCAGGGCAGCTCCATTGAACTTTCTGCTGACGGACCCATCCGCCCGCCCTATGCCGTGTACTTCCAAGGCGGCCTGACCTGGAACCATGCAAAGCTTGGAATTCTGCTGAGCCTGCAAAAAATGGTGGATGCAGGGCTTGTGGAACTGCACATCCAATAAAGGCTTCCATATAAGGAGCTGCTGAAAATGACAACGGGTGTTTGGCTTTCAGACGCCCGTTCAGCTTGTCAAAAAAGTCTCGCAGAGTTTGCCGCCTGGGGCGGCAAATGAAATTCAATGCGTTTTCTGCCGGGGCGCACCCCAGGGTGGCCTCTCTTGCTCCTTCGGAGCAATTCACCTTCTGTACCTGGCAGAAAACACATCTCAGGCTGCAAGTGTGGAATTAGTCCCCCCTTCGGGGGGACTAATTATGCGCGCAGCAGACTGCAAAAGTTTGTCGGAAAAGCCCGCAGGGGTTTTTCGACAGTCTAAA
>DVJG01000227.1 GCA_018710805.1 Candidatus Faecousia faecipullorum | reverse complement strand
GGTGGATGGGGAATACCGGCTCAAGCGAGAGGGTGCCAGCCTGCAATGGAATATTGCCGACGAATCCGCACTGGAAGCAGCTCTTCGCTTAAAGGACGGGGATGGAATTGTAACAGTTCTGACCATGGGCCCTGCCAAGCTGGAAGCACCGCTGAAGGAGCTGCTGGCCAGAGGGGCAGACCGGGTGGTGCTGATTACCGACCGGCGCATGGCCGGGGCGGATACCCGGGCTACCGTCGCCGCTTTGAAAGCCGCTGCAGAGAAAACCGGACCATATGATTTGATTCTCTGCGGCCGCCGGGCCATCGACGGTGAGACCGGCCAGGTGCCGGGAGAGCTTGCCGCCGGGTTGGATCTCCTCTGCTTATCCAATGTGGAAAAACTGGAGGAAACGGAAACTGGTCTGCGGCTGCTGCGCCGACTGGAAAACGGTGTCGCGGAACTGGAAGCGAAAGGCCCGCTGGTTGTTAGCCTGTGCGAATACACTTACCATCTGCGTCTGTCCGGAATTCTCTCCATGCGCCGGGCAAAGAGCAAGACCGTGGAAGTCCTCACCGCTGACGATTTGGGACTGAATACCGGGGAATGCGGCCTGAAAGGGTCGCTGACCAAAGTCATCACCATGGAAGCAAAATACCCGGGCCTGCGGAAAGGGCCGAAGGAAACCGACCTGATGAAAGCAGCAGAACAAATCCAAGCCATGCTCCGGGAGGTAAGGCCATGAAAGAGATTCTGGTACTTTGCCCCCAGGGCGTAGACGCGGGACTGCTGAGCAAGGCATACGAGCTTTCAGGTGGAAATCTTCGTGTCCTTGTCCCCATGGGAGAGGAAACAATCGCCGCCGGATACGGTGCAAAATACATCCATACGATTCCAATACTGCTGCTGGACGAAGCTGCCTTTGCCAGTTGGCTGGCGGAGAAAATCAAAATTTGGGGCAGCACCATTGTCCTGGCCCCTGCCACCATCGCCATGCGAAATATTATGCCCATACTGGCGTGGAAACTGAACGCCGGTCTCACCGCCGACTGTACCGCGCTGGAAATGGCGGGAGAGGAGCTGCTCCAGACCCGTCCCGCCTTTGGCAATTCTCTGATGGCATCCATCCGTTCGCTCAGCCCCATCCAAATGGCGACAGTCCGTCCCGGAGCCTTTCGCCCAATGGCGCGGAAAGCAGGCACACCGGAGATCATTCCGGAAAGCGGCCCGGCAGAAACAGGGAACGTCAAGGAGCTGTCCTTCGCAGAGTTTTCCGGAGGAAAACCCCTGACGCAAGCGGATGTAATCATCGCCGGGGGCATGGGTGTGGGGTCCAAAGAAGGCTTTGAAAAGCTGTCAAAACTGGCATCGCTTCTGGGCGCAGGGCTTGCCGCCTCCCGAAGCGCGGTGGACGCAGGATACGCACCCTTCCGCTGTCAAGTGGGCATGACCGGCATCACCGTCTGCCCTCGGCTGTACATCGCCGTGGACATCAGCGGCGCGGTACAGCACCTTGCCGGAATGTCCGGCTCAGAAAAAGTGATTGCCATCAATTCAGACCCCAAAGCTCCCATTTTCGGCTATGCCGACTATGGTTACGTTGGGGACTGGGAGACAGTCATTGACCGTTTACTTCACTTAGAGGAGGAAACATTATGAACTTCAAAAAAGCGTACACCCCTGCCAACGGTTATACCAAGATCTGCGAGATCGGCAAATGCTCTCTGAAAAAGCTGGAGTTCGGCATCATTGAACTGGAAGCGGGCCAGACCCTGCCTTTCTACACCGAGGACCGGGAGGTTGCTTTCATCATGCTGGAGGGCCACTGTGATGTGACCTGCAATGGCGAAACCTGGAAGAACATCGGCAACCGCGCTACCGTGTTTGAAAACCGGAAGGCAGAGTCCTTCTATATGCCAAGGGAGCAGCATCTGGACATCACCGCCATCGACCATATTAAAATCGCCGTCTGCGGCACCCCGATCAAAGAGAAGACCGCGCCGCAGGTGCTGCGGGAGGATCATGTGGTTTTGAAGCTGCTGGGCAGCGTTCCCTATCAGCGGGAAACCAGCTTCATCATCGACGGCAATTCCAACGCCAAGGTTCTGACCATTGGCGAAGCCTACTGCACCGAGGGCAACTGGGCTGGTTTCCCGCCCCACAAGCACGACGAGGACAATATGCCCAAGGAGTGCATCGCCGAGGAAATTTACTACTTCCTGTTTGACCCCAAGCAGGGCTTCGCTGTGCAGTGCCTGTACACCGCCGACGGCAGCCTGGATGAGGCCTACCGGGTGAAGAACGACGAACTGGTGGAGTTTCCCTACGGCTACCACACCACCGTGTCCACCCCAGGCTACCAGACCTACTTCCTGTGGCTGATGGCGGGAGACTATCAGGGCTTCAACCGCAGCAACGACCCCGAGCACGACTGGATCGGGAAATAACGGATTCTTGAAAGTCCCTGATAGCAGTCATACGCCCATCGGTGGCTTTCCAATCATAAGGAAGTGAACAATATGCAATATGTATTGGGTGTGGATATCGGCAGCGGTTCTGTGAAGCTGACCCTGCTTGGAAGAAACGGCATCATCACCGCTACCTCCGGGCGTGAATACCCCACTCACTACCCGCAGGTAGGTTGGTGCGAGCAGAATCCGGAGGACTGGTGTACCGCGTTTAAGGCTGC
>DVJG01000226.1 GCA_018710805.1 Candidatus Faecousia faecipullorum | reverse complement strand
TGAGGAGCACCGCCAGGTCCAGATACACCGCCATACCCTCACCTCCTGGGGCCAGTATACCGCCCCGGGGCAAAAAAGTTGGTCGCAACGGCGGCAGGGACCAGCCGCAAGTTCCGGCAAAGAAACAGCGGGGCACCCCCTCTGGTGGTAAGGCCCCGTCCAATGAAAAGCCCCAGTTTTGCATTTGGCAAAACTGGGGGCTTTGTGCTGGGAGTGGTCATAAAAAGGGAATTGATCCAAGGATGGGGCGGAGGGACCCCGGAAGAGATGGAAAAGTCCCTTGTGGTGTCGCTTCCTCGAAGCCGCTGCCTGAAATTGTCTGAGAGACTAGCGCAGCAGCAGATACAGGGCCAAAGCAGTCTGCAAAAGAAGAATGGCGGGAATCCCAATAGTGAATTTGGGATGCCTGGTTTTGTGACGGAAGGCGTACATTCCCGCAAGGCACCCAAGGCTTCCGCCTAAGGCGGCCACGGTGAGAAGCGTCCGCTCGGGAATGCGCCAGAGATTTTTTCTGGCTCTGCGCTTGTCCGAAAGCATAAGAAAGAAGCCTATGGCATTGATTATCAGTAGGGAAACGAGAAAAAGATTCATGATGATTTCCTTTTGGGAGGGATTTTATGAAAATAAGTTGTTTTGTCCTGGCCTTGATTGTGATTTTGGCCTTGACGGCCTGCGGCCGACAGGAAACCCTGGAGACCGTGGCGGATGAAATTGTGCAGCCGGTCATGGCCCAGCCGAGAGAGGTTGAAGTGCGGCTCCCCCAGGGGGCTGTGGCCCCGGTGCTGGAAAACGGCGGCGCCCAGCTGTACATGGGGGCGGACTATGAGATCATGGTGGAAACCTATACCTCCGGAGACCTGGACGCCACCATCAAAAACCTGACAGGCTATGACGAGGAGGACCTGACGGTGCTGGAAACGGAACGGGACGGCATCCCTTGTTACGATTTTGTCTGGGCCACAACGGGGGAACGGGGGCCGCAATTGGGCCGCGGCGTGATTTTGGACGACGGAGATTACCACTACTGCCTGTCGGTCCTCCGGGACGCCGACGGGGAGGAGTCCCAAATTGTTTGGAGTGACGTGTTCGATTCCTTTACCCTTTCTTAATCATACTGACGGAGGGCCTCAAGACAGAGCTTCTTGCAGGCAGTTACCACACTTTCCGGGTAGAGAATCTTCGCCTTGCTGCCAAAGCCCACTACCCAGCTTAAGAAGAGGGGAGACACGGCCACTTCTGCTGTGAAGACGAAGTGGTCCTCCCCGTCGGGAATGAGCAGAATATCCCGTCCGAAACGGTCGATGACCACATTGATGAGGCTCCGGTGAAACCGGAGCTTCACCGTGGCATCTTCCCCGTTGTACATCTGAAACAGGCGGTTGGCGTGGGTCTGAAGGGCTTTGCCTGTAAGCTCCGGGCAGGGGATGCGGCTTTCGTCCAGAATACGAATGTCGCTCATCCGGTCCACCCGATAGGCGGTGACGCCGTGGCGCGGGGACAGGGCCAGAAGGTAGCAGTTTTCGTTATCCTGGCAGAGGCCATAGGGACTAGCCGTATATTCCCGGTCCCGGTATTTCCTTTCACCATTCAGGTCCCAGTCAAAGTACCGGAAAGAAATCTGGGTTCCCTGGGCCATGGCCTCCTGGATGGCGTCCACATTATAATAGATGGTTTCGTTCATGCTCTTGACCCGGCCGCTGACCATGACATCCCGCTTCAGGAGCTTGGCATCCTGGACACTGCACTCCTTGCAGAGCTTTCCAATAAGCTCCTGGGATTTTTTCTCCGTGAGATAGCGGCTGGACTGAACCGCGTCAATGAGCAGCTTCAGTTCCGGCAGTTCAAAATTCCGGGAGGCAATGTAATAGCCGCCGTTTTTGCCGGGGACGGAAACAATGTCCACTCCGTAATCCTGGAGGGCTGCGATGTCTGAGTAAATGGTCTTGCGTTCACAGACAATGTTGTGCTGCTCCAGAAGCATTTTTGTCAATTCCGAAGCTCTCACCGGGTGTGCTTGGTGAGAGTTTTTTTGCAGATAGTCGAGGATGTAGAGAATCTTTCCCTTCTGATTGTCAGACTTTGGCATTGTGAGGCCTCCCATGCAGGGCAATTTTGGTTTACAGAACAATTATAGCACAGGTTCAGCCCCCTCGAAAAGAGTAAATTTGCATTTTTTTTAGAAATATGCTATAGTGTGACCATGCGAAAGGAAGGATTCTATGCCCTATTTTGGATGTCACCTGTCTGCCAGCGGAGGCTACGCCGCCATGGTGGAATCGGCCCTCAAGTTAAACGCTGACACCTTCGCCTACTTTACGAGAAATCCCCGGGGAAGCCGGGCCAAGGCCCAGGACCCGGAAGACATAGCAAAGGCTCTGAACCGGCTGAAAGAAAACTGCTTTGGCCCATTGGTCGCCCACGGAGCCTATACCATGAACCTCTGCACGAAAGAGGAAGAGGACCGGAAGTTTGCGGCGGAGGTCCTCTGCGACGATCTGCGGCGGATGGCGGACCTGCCTGGAAATTTCTACAATTTTCACCCCGGCAGCCACGTAGGCCAGGGGGCCGACGCCGGTATTGATCAGATTTCCCGGGCTTTGCGCCAAGCCATGGCCCCCGGTTACCCTGTCACTGTGCTCCTTGAGACCATGGCGGGGAAGGGAAGCGAGGTGGGCGGCAGGTTTCAGGAGATCAAGGCCATTCTGGATGCCGTGGGCCGGGAGGACCTGGGCGTGTGTCTGGACACCTGCCACGTCTTTGACGCGGGCTATGACATTGTAGAGGA
>DVJG01000225.1 GCA_018710805.1 Candidatus Faecousia faecipullorum | reverse complement strand
ATGTGGCCCTGACCTTTGACGACGGCCCCTCCGGGCGATATACCCGGATGCTTCTGGACGGACTTTACGACCGGGGCGTCAAGGCCACCTTTCTTCTCTGCGGCTACCGGGTACAGCAGTATTCGGAGCTGACCCAGCGTATGTTTGACGAAGGCCACGAAATCGGCTTTCACGGCTACACCCACAAAAACATGAAGGACATGAGCCGCCGGGACATTGCCCAGGAGATCATGGATACCTCCGCGCTTCTGCCACAGGGATGCCATCCCACCTTCCTGCGGCCCCCCGGGGGAGTCATGAGTGACGCTGTCCGGCAGGTGGCCCAGGCCCGGGAGCTGTCCATTCTCGGCTGGTCCGTGGACCCCAGGGACTGGGCCACCCAGGATACGGCGGCGGTTGAAAAAGCCATATTGGGCCATGTGCAGGACGGGGACATCATCCTTCTGCACGATATGACCCCAAGCTCCGTGAAGGCCGCCCTGGACATCATTGACGCCCTGCAGAATCAGAATTTTGAATTTCTCACAGTGTCGGAACTGGCAAAATCCCGGGGCGTCAAGCCCCGGGCGGGAGAGATGTACCTGAAATTTCCAAAAGAATGACACCCCTGAACGCGCCGGGAATTTCCCGGCGCGTTTTAGACTGTCAAAAATCCCCTGTGGGGCTTTTTTGACAAGTTTTTTGCAGTCTCCTGCGCGCATAATTTGTCCCCCAATGGGGGACAAATTCCACACTTGGATCCTGAGAAGTGTTTTCTGCCAGGTACACGCCCCGGCAGAAAACCCATCGGACTTTATTTGCCGCCCCAGGCGGCAAACTCTGCGAGGCTTTTTTGACACACCGACACGCCGGGAATTTCCCGGCGCGTTTCTGTTTTTCGGTTCCGCCGCCGGCACCAAAAGCTTCCAGAATTTCCGCCTCAAAAAAGCCACAGAAAACCGGGAGAAAAGGGGAATTTTTTTGGAGAATGTCAAAAAAATTCCGAACTATGCCGGATTGGAGTTGACAAGCGGGATTTTTTTGGATACCATAAGGCTGCAACAAGATATTTGCCGATATAATTTCGGAACGATGGCCCGAGAGTTTCTACCGTGACGCCATAATGTCACGACTATTGGTTTTACGAAATGCACATTGCTGCTGGCGTGTGCATCTTTTCTTTCGGGAGAAATTTGCAGGCAGACGGAATTGGTCTGCCTTTTTATTTACCATGGCGATTCACTACCAGTAAGGGGCGGACAAATATGAAACTTATGGAAGAAAAGATTCTTTCTGAAGGCAAAGTGCTTCCCGGCGGAATCCTGAAAGTGGGCAGCTTCCTGAATCAGCAGATCGACACGGTGTTTCTCGGCGAAATGGGCAGAGAAATCGCCGAACTCTTCAAGGACTGCGGCGTCACCAAGGTGCTGACCATTGAGGCTTCCGGCATCGCCATTGCCGCCGCCGTGGGCATGGCAATGGGGGTTCCCATGGTCTTCGCCAAAAAGCACAAGACCAGCAACGTGGACGGTGCGGTGTATGCCTCCACGGTCCACTCCTTCACCCACAATACGGACTACCGCATCGTGGTGAGCTCTGACTATCTGCTCCCCGGCGATAAGGTGCTTCTTGTAGACGACTTCCTTGCCAACGGCAACGCATTGAAGGGCCTGATGGACCTGGTGCGCCAGGCGGGCGCCACCTTGGTGGGCGTCTCCGCCGCCATTGAGAAGGGCTTCCAGGGCGGCGGCGATGAGCTGCGGCGCCTGGGCGTGAAGGTGGAGTCCCTTGCCGTCATCGACGCCATGGACGACACTTCCATCACCTTCCGGAAGTAAAAGGCCCGGGACTGTCCGGCCAATAACCTGTGTTCCCTTAAATTTCACATAAAAAAAGGAGAAAGAAAACATGAAAAAGTGCATTGCCCTGATCCTGTCCCTGGTGCTGTGCCTGGGCCTGTTCGCAGGCTGCGGTTCCAGCACCCCCGCTTCCACCGAAGGCGGCGATGCTCCCGCTGAGGAGTCCGCTGCCGCTCCCGTCAGCAACGTGAAGATCGGCTTCATCTTCCTGCATGACGAGAACTCCACCTACGACCTGAACTTCATGAACGCCGCCAAGGAGGCCATTGCCAACCTGGGCCTGACCGAGGACCAGTACGTCTTCCGGACCAACATCCCCGAAGGCCAGGAGTGCTATGACGCCGCCGCTGAGCTGGCTGACGCCGGCTGCAACATCGTCTTCGCCGACTCCTTCGGCCATGAGGACTACCTGCTCCAGGCTGCCAAGGAATTCCCCGAGGTCCAGTTCTGCCACGCCACCGGCACCAAGGCCCACACCGAGGGCCTCGCCAACTACCACAACGCCTTCGCCTCCATCTATGAGGGCCGTTTCCTGTCCGGTGTTGCCGCCGGCATGAAGCTCAACGAAATGATCGAGGCCGGTGAGATCACCGCCGAAGAGGCAAAGCTGGGTTACGTCGGCGCTTTCACCTACGCCGAAGTGGTTTCCGGCTACACCGCTTTCTACCTGGGCGCCAAGTCCGTCTGCCCCACTGTCACCATGGACGTGACCTTCACCGGCTCCTGGTACGATGAGACCGCCGAAAAGGAAGCCGCCAACAAGCTGATCGCAGGCGGCTGCAAGGTCATCAGCCAGCACGCCGACTCCATGGGCGCCCCCACTGCCTGCGAGGCCGCCGGCGTTCCCAACGTGCCCTACAACGGCTCCACCGTTTCCGCCTGCCCCAACACCTGCATTGTGTCCTCCCGCATCAACTGGGCTCCCTACTTTGAGTACATTGTCAACTGCGTCAAGAACGGCGAGGCCATCGCCGCTGACTGGACCGGCAACATCACCACCGGCTCCGTGGTGCTCACCGATGTCAACGAGACCGCTGCCGCCGCCGGCACCGCTGACAAGATTGCCGAAGTGAAGGCCGCTCTGGAAGACGGCTCCCTGAAGGTCTTCGACACCTCCACCTTCACCGTGGGCGGCGAGACCCTGACCTCCTACCTGGCCGACGTGGACACCGACCCCGACTACACCCCCGACACCGAGGCCATTTCCGACGGCTACTTCCACGAGTCCGAGTACCGCAGCGCTCCTTACTTCGACCTGCGGATCGACGGCATCACTCTGCTGGACGAG
>DVJG01000001.1 GCA_018710805.1 Candidatus Faecousia faecipullorum | reverse complement strand
CCCCATGAAATTACATTTTCTCCCATGCCTGGCTGTTATCCTGCTGGTGCTCCTGGCCTTGTTCTTAAAATTCTGCGTGCCGGGGTATAGCTTTTCGGCCCTGGTGTGCTGCGCTTTGGCAGGCATTGTGACGTTCTATGAGGTCACCCGGCTTCTGGGACCCCATTGTCCTGCGTTTATCCATATTCTGCGGACGGTGTTTACCGTGTGCCTGGCCCTGGGCATTCTGGTGGCTGCCGTCACCGAGGCCATTATCATCCACGCAAGCTTCGGCGACCCTGAGGAAGATGTGGACTATGTGGTGGTGCTGGGGGCCAAGGTCAGAGAGGACGGCCCCTCCATGTCCCTCTGGGACCGCATTTCCGCCGCCGCCGCATATCTGGAAGCCCATCCTGACGTCGCTGCCGTGGTCTCCGGAGGCAAAGGCGCCGATGAGCCCATGACCGAGGCAGAGGCCATGTACATCCACCTGGTGGACCTGGGCATCGACCCCAAGCGGATACTGCGGGAAGACAAGGCCACATCCACCTGGGAGAACCTGAACTACTCCCTGGACCTCATCGAAAAAACCACCGGACAGCGCCCGAATAAAATCGGGGTTCTGTCCAGTGAATACCACCTGTTCCGTGCCAGCCTCTTTGCAAAGCGCTGCGGCGTGGAATTCGTGGGCATCCCCGCCCGGACTTCCAGACCCGGCCAGACAGTGAATCACTTTCTGCGGGAGATTGCCGGGGTTTGGCATTATCTGATTTTAGGAGGAAACTATGATTAACGAAACTTACGCAGAATTCGCCTGGGAGCAGGCGGCAAAGTTACTCTCGATCGATTCTCCTTCCGGCTTCACGGCAAAAGCCGCCGCCTGGGTCCGGAGCGCCTTTGCCGACCTGGGCTTCTCCGCAGACATTACCACAAAAGGCGGCGTGCTTATTGACCTGGGAGGCGCTGACAGCAGTGACGGTCTGCTCCTGGAAGCCCATACGGATACGCTGGGCGGCATGATCGCCCAGATTAAAGGCGACGGCCGCCTGAAAATCACTTCCATCGGCGGCATGCGGGCCGAGAACGGCGAGGCCGAAAACGTCCGGGTCTATTCCCGGGACGGCAAGGTCTATGAGGGCACCCTTCAGCTGTGCAATGCCTCGGTCCATGTCAACGGCGGCTACGGCGATGCCAAGCGGAGCTTCGATACCACGGAAGTGGTTCTGGACGAGGATGTGCGCTCCGCAGAGGACGTGAGAAAGCTGGGCCTGGAAGTGGGGGACTTTGTCTGCTTCGACCCCCGGACCTGCCGGACCAAAAGCGGCTATCTCAAGAGCCGATTCCTGGATGACAAGCTCAGTGTAGGCATCCTGCTGGGATTTGCCAAGTATTTAAGTGACAATCATATTACCCCCGCTCGCCGGACTTACGTCCATGTAACGGTCTATGAAGAGGTTGGCCACGGCGGCTCCGCCTCGGTCCCCGCAGGGGTCACGGAAGCCATCTCCGTGGACATGGGCTGTGTGGGCGACGGCTTGGCCTGCACCGAGCGGCAGGTCAGCATCTGCGCCAAGGATTCCGGCGGCCCCTACAGCTATGAAGTGGTTGGCAAGCTCATAGAAGCCGCCAAGAAAACAGGTGCCGATTACGCCGTGGACGTCTATCCCTTCTATGGCTCCGACGTGGAGGCCACTCTGCGTTCCGGCTGTGACATCCGCCACGGTCTCATCGGTGCAGGGGTCTACGCCAGCCACGGTTACGAGCGTAGCCATATGGACGGCATCACCAATACCATGAAGGTCCTCTGCGGCTATCTTGACGTATAAACGCACCCTTCGCCGGGGCAAAAAATTGCCCCGGCGAAAAATTTCAAAAAATCTGAAAAAACCTATTGACATTTTCGATATCCGTGCTATAATACAGAAGCTGTCTGCGAGAGACGCAAGCGGCAAATCGAATATGGGGGTATAGCTCAGCTGGGAGAGCGCTTGAATGGCATTCAAGAGGTCAGCGGTTCGATCCCGCTTATCTCCACCAAAAAGTCTAGGACTTGTGATGAAAAATCCTGAAATCGAAAGATTTCAGGATTTTTTCTTTGCTTTTAAATTCTTTCTGAATCGAAATAAATCTTCCTATTGCTTACCTATTGCTCACAGCTATTGCTCACATCACATAGCATCCACAATTTGCCGCAAGTCCTGTATATCGGTATCCTGGTAGTGCCTGAGCATAGCATCCGAGGTATGGCCGATCAGGGCCAGCTTGTCCTTGTCTGCTCCCTGTACGCCCTTCATCAGCGTAGCGAATGTGTGCCGGGCGCTGTGCGGTGTGTACTTGCGGAACTCCGTCCCGTTTACCATGGTGGCCGGGTTGCTGATTCCGCAGGTGTCCAGGACCTCATAGAATCGGCGGCGGTACATTTCGAGGCTCATCCGCGCGCCGCCCTCTGCACAGAAGACTTGCCCGGAAATCTTGTTTGCCGTCAGTCGGTCAATGATTGGCTGTATCTTTGCGGCCACGGGTACGGTTCTATTTCTTCCCGCCTCGGTCTTTGCGCCGCCCGTAAACGCCTTTTCCTTCCGGTCATAACTTGACACGTCCAGGGCCAGAAACTCCGAAGGGCGGAAGCCCAGATAGCACTGAGCCACAACGTAGTCAGCATAGGGGACTTGCCCGGTGCACCCCCGGATAGTTTCCAGGACATCCAGCGGGAGGCCGTCTTTCCCCAGGCCATTCTCGCCGACCACGGTCAGATACTGGCCCATGTTCAGCTGTGCCATGTGCCGGGGGATCGCGTACTTGTATAGGATGCCGATGATCGTTTTCATGTTCTGCTGGGTGCGCTTGCCGGGGACGTCATCCATGCACTCCTGAAGGTCATCCACGGTGATCTCCCCAACTGGGAGATTCCATACTGGGGCGAACTTTTTGATAGCCGCTCTGTAGCAGTCCATGGTGGATTTGGTTCCGTCGTGTGTCGGCTCCCACTTGTCGTATAGCTCCCGCAGGGTGATTTTCGCCGCCTTCTCCCGGCGGCTCTCCATGGTCAGCTGCGGCAGATATGTCCGGATTACTTTTTCTTTCCCAGGAACGGAGAAAGCAGGTCCCGGATGGTTACCTTGGAACGCTTTCCAGCCTGGATATCCTGTGCTGCCGGAGTTGCAATCTTCAGAAATTCCGAAATCTGCCCCGACAATTCCGCCTGTCCTTCTTCTGTCTGAAAACATGCACATTCCTGTTGGAACTTTTTATCCAGATCCGCCATACCTTTCTTTCCCACTGTCTTTTCCAGCAGCCAGGTAAGGCCCCCAATTTGCTGGCCCAGAAGCCAATTCAATTCCTTCCGGTCTGAAGCATGCAGCGCGTCCTCAATGGGAAGATTCCCCAGATTCTCCAGCGCCGCCTGATGCTCCTGCTCCGCTTCCTCTTGGGTGTCCGCAGTTGCAGCATGGAGATAGTGGTCAAAGCTTTTGCGGACGATGTCCAACGGCGTGCCGGTGGGACCAAGCCGCTGACGCAGCTCTCCCGCCAGGAGCCGGACGCCGCTCTTATAGCCGTGGAGCACCATGGCAGAAAACACAGCGCTCAGGAACTTCCAGTACAATTCCTCGTCGTCCTTCCTTGCCCATCTCACCACATTCTCCGCTGTCGGAAAAAGTCCTTCTGGCAGGGGCTCTTCCAATGCTTCCGGCTTCTCCGGCGCACAAAGGATGCACAGGTTCCAGATCAGAGTTTTGCACCGCTGGATGGACGGAGCCACTTCCTCCTCCGCTCCAATGACTTCCCGAATCAGATCATGTAGAAACAGTATTCCCTCCCGGTTCTGAATCAGGCCCTTGTCCGCCAGCGTGTAAATGGCGGCAATCCGCTGCTTGTTCATACTGCGTTCTTCGGCTGAAACTTCTCCTGCCGTAGTAAGGCCCAGCCACTTTTTGAAATCCGTCAGCCCAATTCCCTGCCGGGGAAACAATGCCAGATTGGTCAGGATGTACTGTTCCTCGGGAGCCATATTGAACAAGGGGAAAATCATCCGCAGAAATTCCAGGAAGGTCTTGGAATAGTCCATGCCGTCCTTCCGGAGTTTCACCGGATCGTCGATACCCCACTCCCGGCTTCTCAGCTTGCTCAGAAGATCTGGAACCGTCAGCGCCCCCATTCCCAGCAATCGTGCAGAAAGCTCCACAAACAGGGTATGTCCATGAAGCAGGGAGACCATCTCCTGGATTTCCCCGGCAAACTTCCTGGCCTTGGGGAAATAGCCGGAGACCAGCGGCACCCAAGCCTTGGAATCCTGAATTTCCGCCAGTTCCAGGCTGGGATATTCCGGGTAACAGTACCGGGTGGTAAACAGGACATTGCAAGGGTATTGGGTCACCTGTTCCAGCAGCGGTTCCTGCGCCGAAGGAATGTCCAGATTATCGATAATCAGCAGGATATCCGGGTCTGAAAGACGCAGTTTCCCGTCATGGGCCTGGAACAATTCGTCGCTGCAGGCCCGGTCCAGATGCTCCAGTTCCTCCTGCCATTTGCTGTTGGGCTCCGGAGCTTTGCTCAGCGCTTCCAGCAGCAGATCCCGGCGTTTGGCGTACCGCTGCCGGATTTCCTCATCCCCTGCAAAGGGAATGGCGCAGATGGTCTCCCGGAGGCTGTTATGAAAGGTCACATAGATCGTGTGCTGGTAATAAGAGGCATAATCCTGGCTGTAGACATGGGCATAGGCCCGGCTCAGCTCGCTCTTTCCCATTCCGGCCAGGCCGCTTATGAAAGCAAAGCCCTTCCCCAGGAGCAGTTCATGCAGCGCTTTGATTTCCTTGTCTCTGCCGCAGAAGTGTTCACAGGGAGCCGGAACCCGGCATCCCAGGATGTAGGTTGGAGGCGGCGCTGCAGCTCCGGTCCGCAGAACATAATCCTGGTGACTCATAAAAAAGCACATCGTATCCGCCAGGAAATCCGAGCATTTTTCCGGCGAAAATTGATCCAGTGCCGCAGGAATCCGCTGCTCTTTGATTTCCCGCGATACGTTGCTTCTCTCAATCAGGCTGCAGAATTGCTTCGCCAGCAGGTTGCAATCCCGCACCGCCGGGAGAACATTGTCACGGAAGTCACACTGAAGTTCCTCGGGACGCTGCTCATAGAATTCCGTGAGAAAGCGGTCAAACTTTCTCGTTCCTTTTTTCCAGGAGGTGGCAATTGTATTCACCGGGCCGTCTTGATTTGACCACAGAAAATACCGTGCGAAAATCAGTCCGATCTTGGTCGGCTGATTTCCAAGTCCACTCGGCAAAGCATCCAGCAGGATTTCCAGCATAAAGCTCGCACAGCTCCGGGTATCCGGATTTTTCTTCTCCATGGTCGAGGACCTCCCTGTTCTTAGGTTACGAAAACGCAGTTTTTCTGCACCCAGTACGAGCCTGGTGATTGGTATGTACGAATCCATCCGGATTCGGATGAGCGCAGTGCTATTGCTGAAGCCATTCTGGACCGAATCATCCACAACTCCTACGAGGTCCTGATTGCTGGA